>JBBIMX010000042.1:0-10599 GCA_037444165.1 Deltaproteobacteria bacterium
TTTTTCTATTAAACGATGGTTAGCCAATTCACTTCTCAATGCCCGCATTCGAAGGGTTTGGAACCCTACCTCCCCAGTCTTTCTATGACTTTTTCAGAGCTCTCATAAAACTCTCTTGACGGATTCCTTCCTCAAGGTTATGAAATAAAAAATTTTTGGAGGTCTCTTTGGTTTCGGAAATCACTCAGTGGATCATGGAGCTCATGAGGGCCCATGGACAGCTTTCTGTGTTTATCGGTGTGATGATCGAACAGATCATTGTCCCTATCCCATCCCCATTAATCATCATGGGGGCTGGTGCCATCCTCATCCCCTCAGGACTTTCTATCCCTCAGGCTTTTGTTCAGATTCTCTGGACGATCGTTCTGCCTGGAACGATCGCTTCTACCTTAGGTTCTTATATAGGTTATCTGATCAGTTACTATGGAGGGAAAGCTTTGGTCATCCGGTTTCAGCGTTTTTTAAGGGTGGACTGGGCAGAGATTGAGGCTTTGGAACGACGTTTCCGTGGGAAAAAAGAAGCCTGGAGCATCTTTTTAGCTCGAGCCATTCCGGTTTTCCCTATCTCTTTAGTCTCCATTTTTGCAGGCTTATTGAGAATTCCGCTTCGGCCCTTTACGATTTATACTTTTTGGGGTTCAATCTTTCGATGTTTTTTTCTTGGTTTTTTCGGATGGTGGATGGGGACAACTTATGTAAAGGCTGCGACCCATTTAGATTCCGCAGAAACGATCGTTTCGATGTTAATGCTCATAGGTATGGGCGCGGTCTTCCTCTATCTCTATTATCGATTCAGGTGGGTTTCTACTCGTCCCGTTAGGAAGAAATAAGAAAAGGGATGAAAAAGGAGAAAATCTTCCAAGCGGAAAGGAGGAGGGATTCATGAGAGTAGATTTAGATGAAGAGCTCTGCATTGGATGCGAGGCTTGTGTGGATACCTGTCCAGAAGTGTTTGAAATGGAGGGTGACAAAGCTCATGTGAAGGTGGAGATGGTCCCTGAAGAGGTCGTTGAGTCATGTCGAGAAGCAGCCGAAAATTGCCCTGTAGAGGCCATTCAGATCGAGGAATAATTTAAAGAAATGATAAAAAAAAGGGTACCTCTTTTTAGAGATACCCCCTTTAGGTTTTAAACATTAGGGATTACTTTAATCTAAATAATCTTTGATCTCTTTATACCGATTAGGGTCTCTCAATCGCTCGAGGGCCTTTGCCTCAATTTGACGAATTCGCTCTCGGCTCAGACCAAATTGTCTACCGATCTCTTCAAGGGTACACTCCCCATCCTCTCCGATTCCAAAACGAAGTCGAAGGATCTTCTCTTCCCTTGGAGAAAGGGTGGAGAGCATTTTATTCACCTGGTGGATGAGGTCCTTTTCAAGCAAAGCGTCGGCAGGAGAGAGACTCTTTTCATCAGGGATGAGATCCTCCAGGGTACTATCCTCATCTCCAATAGGCATATCTAAAGAGATAGGCTCTTCAATAAGATTCAGAATCTTCTCCACATCATGCTGAGGAATACCGCTATCCTTGGAAAGCTCCTGGGAGGTGGGTTCTCGGCCTTCCCGTTTAACGAGATCCTTAAAGGACTTCATCATCTTTCCTTTAATTTCAAAAAGATAGTTTGGGATTCGGATAGTCCTCGATTTCTCGGCAAAAGCCCTGAGAATAGCTGCTCGAATCCACCAGGAGGCATAGGTACTAAATTTATATCCCTTGGTATAATCGAATTTGGCCATGGCCTGCATTAAACCCAAATTTCCTTCTTGAATCAGGTCTAAGAAAGAGAGACCTCTATTGGCATATCTTTTGGCAATACTGACCACGAGCCTTAAATTGGCTTGGATCAACTCATTCTTGGCCTGTTGAGTTTCAATGACAGCCTGTTGATATCGATTCAGGATTTGTTTGTAGAGTCGAGCCTTTTCTTTCCTTTCTGAGAGAGTGAGTTTGGGCTTTTTCCCCTCCTTTCCCTTACTTTTGCTTCCATTGCGAGATTGAGAACTTGCCTTTTTCTTCCCATTTTTAGGAGTCTGGGCGGGGAAAAGTTGATTTTTCAGTCTCTGAGCCTTTATTTCAAGACTCCTTATCTCTTTCTCCCCTTCCTTAATCCTTTTGGCGAGTTCAACCTCTTGCTCAGGGGTAAGAAGAGAAATCTTTTCGAGTCCTTTCAGATATTCTAAGGTAATATCGTTGGTAAAGAAAGACTCTTCATCCAGACCTTGATCCGCATGAAACTCCTCCTTCTCCTCAATCTCCACCTTCTCTTCAGGAATATGATATTCAAGATCCTCTAACGCCTCATCCAGTTCTTTAGGATTGTAAAGAATTGGATCCAACGAAGAAAAAGACGACTCCGTTTCTTCCAAGAAAGAAGGAGAAGAATCAAGGAGGAGTTCTTCTCTTTTCTTTCCGTTTGCTTTTCCCTGCCTCACTTCAACAATCTCCTTTCTTTTTAGAACAAAAAACCCCTTCCATTTATTTTTAATTTCCTGGAAAGGGGGAGTAGCCAAACAAAATATTTAAAAAAGATTTTTAAATCACTTCTACCTTTCTCAAAGAATCTAATAATAGTATATTCAACATATTTCTATTTGTCAAGAATTATTTTTTGTTAAAATTTATTAATAATATCAATAAATTATATTTTTTTCATTCAAATAACCTAAATTCATATAGGAATTTGGAAAACATTTATGACTTAATTTGTGAATAAATGCACATTTTTGGATTCCATCACTGAACGGTGGAAATAAATTTAAGCCCGAGAGGAGTATTTCCGAAGTCCATAGAATGCCCAACATTCCTCCCGGGCTTTATTCAACCCACTCTGAGTGATGGAATATTTCGGGGTTGATTTAACTATTCATTTCTTTTATAAGAAAGAATACATTTAACCAAAATGGATAAAAAATGGGCTATGTTGATCTCCATATTCATACGACTGCTTCAGATGGTGTAATGAGTCCCTCAGAAGTGGTTAGGTATGCGAAGTCAAAAGGGCTTCAGGCAATTGCCATCACAGATCACGATACGATTGATGGGGTTTCAGAGGGATTGGAGGAGGGGAAAAAGATTGGTCTTGAGGTGATACCTGCTATTGAGATAAGTGTGCAATATGATCACGGGTCTATGCATCTTTTGGGTTATTTTATCGATATTGATCACCCCCTTTTAAATGAAAAACTAAGAGAATTACAGAAAGCAAGGGCAGAGCGGAACCCCAAGATGATAGAAAAATTGAATCAATTAGGAATTCCAATTACTTATGAAGAGGTTCTTAGGGCTTCCGGTGGTGGCCAGGTAGGAAGACCCCATTTCGCCCAGGTTCTGGTTGAGAAACGGTATGTGGGCAGTTTTCAAGAAGCCTTTGAACGTTATTTAAAGAAGGGGGCTCCTGCCTATGTGGATAAATTTAGATTTACTTCACAAGAAGCGATCAAGTTTATTACGGAAGCGAATGGAGTGGCTGTCCTCGGTCATCCAAACACCCTGGGTCTCAACGGTCCGATCGAATTAGAACAGCTCCTTATGAATCTGATTCGAGAAGGATTGAAAGGAATTGAAGTTTATTATCCTGAGCATTCCCCCTCGGAAACGGTTCAGTATAAATCTATGGCAGAAAGGTATGGTCTGGTCATCACAGGTGGGACGGATTATCATGGAATAGAGAAGAACGGGGTGGATATTGGGATTGGGAGAGGGGATATGAGACTCTCCTATTCAATGGTAGAGGCCCTGAAGGAGGCCCGAAATTCTTCTGAAAAGTCAGGAGGTAGAAGTGGTTGAGTCCCTATTGATCGCAACGGCCCTTTTATGGGGGGCAACTCCAATTATCGAAAAGATAGGGTTGGCTCGGGTTGATCCTTTGGTCGGAGTCACGATAAGAAGTTTCATTGTCACAGTCGGTCTCTTCCTCTTAACCTTCTTGTTAGGGAAGGGGAAGGAATTGGGTTCCCTTGATGGAAAGAGTATCCTCCTTTTTGGACTAAGTGGTGTAATGGCAGGTCTTCTTGGAATGTGGACTTATTATTCTGCTCTGAAAGTAGGAGCAACCTCTAAGATTGTTCCAATTGCAGCGAGTTATCCCTTAGTGACCACCATCTTAAGTGTGTTGATTTTAAAGGAGGGTGTCACATTCCCACGGGTGATCGGAACAGCCCTTATCGTCATAGGGATCTGGCTGGTGAAGTAATTTCCATGATGATGAAAGATTAAAAGGAGAGCTTTCGATGAAGAGACGAAATAAGACCAATCGATTAAAGGCTGCTCTTAAACATAAGAATATAAGGAGATCATTAAGGAAGTCTAAGGGGGAAAGAAAGTATCCCTCCTAATCCCTTTTTTCATCCACCATTATGCCCAATGGGAAGACCCCTTATCTTGTCTTTTCTGATTCATCAGGCCGTATCTTTAATCATCCCTCGTTGAAACTTGCTGTAAAATCGGGAGACCGGATTTTTAGTCCAGATCTCTCCGAGATTCTTCCTCTCCCCAAAGGGAGTCAATTATTTACCCTTCCCGGAAGAATTCCTGTAGGATGGGATGAAGACCGAGGGAGTTTTATCCTATTAGAAAGGGTAAAATTAGGGAGGAAGGAAATTAAACCCATAGCGGTAGGGGCTTTCCTTCCCCCTGGATATGTTCGAACCCATCTCCCGGCTACCCAAATGGAACCGAAGGCCCCAACGCTTCCCCTATGGGCTTATTCTGCGGTGGGGTGGAGAGAGGGAAAGTTTTGGGTCCCCGCCCTTCTCCTTGATCCGAATCCCCATTGGAATCCAAGATATTTCAAGAACGATCAACTTTTGAGCAGACACGTGGCTTCTTTTTTAAGACGGAATCCCACCAATCGATTATTGAAGCATCTCTCGAGATGCGCCTTAGAATATCACTGCTTTGCAGCAAAAAACTTCTTCTTCAGGAGGTGGGAGTCTCCCCTTCCTACTTCTCCCAGTTGCAACGCCAGTTGCCTTGGCTGTATTTCCCTTCAGCCCTCTGAGTGCTGCCCGGCCTCCATGGAAAGGATCACCTTTGTCCCCACGGTGAATGAAATTTTGGAGGTGGCTCTTCCCCATTTAGAAAAAGCAGAGGATGCGATAGTCAGTTTTGGCCAGGGATGTGAGGGAGAGCCTTTACTTCAATCTTCCCTTCTTGAACAGTCGATTCGAAAACTTCGAGAGAAGACCGATCGAGGGACCATTCACCTCAATACTAATGGAAGTTTTCCAGATCGGGTTCGAACACTTTGCGAGGCCGGACTCGATAGCATCCGGGTCACTCTTAATAGTCCTAACCCAAAATATTACTATCTCTATCATCAACCCCAAGGATATACTTTCAGAAAAGTCATAAACTCTCTCCTGGTGGCCAAGGAAAAGGGAATTTATACCTCGATCAATCTCCTCGTCTTTCCAGGAGTGAGCGATCGAGAAGAAGGAATTGAAAGGCTGATCAAATTGATCAAGAAAACAGAGATCGATCTCATTCAAATGAGGAATCTCAATATTGACCCCGATCTCTATCTTAAGGCCATGGGGAAAGGGGAGGGAATAGGAATAAGAAGGATGATCGAGATTTTAAAGAGAGAGTTTCCTCGTCTTCAGTTGGGTTACTTTAATCGACCCAAAGAGGGCTTTTTAAAAAATCAGGGCTAACCCTCAGGGAGTCACGATGGAAGACCATCAAATAAAGAAGGGAATGATCGATGCCCTTCCTATTGTCCTGGGTTACCTTCCGGTAGGAGTTGCTTTTGGTCTCTTGGCTCGGCAAGCAGGACTTACCTCTGCAGAGATAGGGCTCATGAGCCTCTTGGTTTATGCTGGGGCAAGTCAATTCATTGCGGTGGAGATGATATTAAAGGGAATGGTGGGACTCCCTATTCTCATTACGACATTTCTCATCAACCTCCGACACCTCCTCATGAGCTCTACCCTTTCACTCTACTTTCAAAGAAATCGACCCTTCATCCTTACCCTTCTTTCCGCACAACTCACCGATGAATCTTTCGCTATGGCGATGTCCAATCCTTCTAAGATTAAAAATCAACCCCATTATCTTTTTGGACTCCAGAGTACCTCCCATCTTGCCTGGATTACCGGTTCGATTCTTGGAGCTTTTTTCGGAGGATGGATCCATCCCCAATCTTATGGGATTCCGTTTGCCCTACCCGCCCTTTTTATCTGCCTTCTCCTCCTTCAGCTTCGTAACCTTCTCCATTTTTATCTCATGGGGATTGCTGGAGCCCTTTCCATCCTTTTTAAATCGTTTCTGCCCGGGAATTGGTATATTATTCTCACGGCCCTCATCACCTCAGGATTGGGACTCGCCCTGGAAACGAGGGTCGGTCCTTTGAAGGGACTTCCACAAGGAGGAACGGGCAAAGAGTGAGACTCCATCTCTTCTTCCTCATCCTTGGAATGGGGATCGTCACCTTCCTCCCTCGATTTTTTCCCATGGTTTTTTTGAGCCGATGGACGCTTCCAGAAAAGATGAAGAGGGGGTTGGAATATTTCCCCATCTCGATTCTAAGTTCTATTGTCTTCCCTCTTTTTTTCTTTAACGGGGAAGGGAGAATGGAGGTCCAACCCCATCTCCTTCTTTCTTCAATCCCCGTCTTCTTGTTTGCCTGGAAGGTGAAAAGTCTCTGGGGATCGGTCCTTCTTGGAATGGCGATCTACTGGGGATTGGGATGGATACTCTAAAATGGATATCTCCCAATCTTAATCACATGCTCTGCAATCTGTCGTCGGAGCGAGACGGTATTGACCGGATTGAATCGGGTGAGTTTCTTCAGGGCAGAAAGCTGGGTTCTGAGGATATCTCCTTCCGAAATGGCTGAGAAGATTTGCTTGGCTAGGCTCTCGATCCGATCAAAGGCATCGTTGACATAGACCTTCACCATGGCCTTCTGAATTTCGGCCCTTTCGTCTGAGAAACGCTCCATGGTTTTCATCGCTCTCAGAAGGGCACTCTCCATGGCAAAGATCTCAATGACCATGTCACTGAGCCACCCCAAAATCTCCTGCTCTTCGGCTAGCCTCATCATATATTTCTGGACCGCTGCCCCTGCGACCAGAAGGGTGATCTTCTTTGCCATCTCCACCATCTCCTTCTGAAGGGTGAGACGTTCATCATCCGAATCCATCTTTGGTCGAAGAGAAAGAAGCTCATTCGCCACACGCTGAGCTACAGAAAGGAGGGGGAGACGATTCTTCATGGCTCGTTTGGTCAACATGTCCATAATTAGAAGACGATTGATTTCGTTTGTCCCTTCCCAGATCCGATTGATACGAGAATCCCTGTAGCCTCGCTCGATGGGATAGTCATGGATGTATCCATATCCTCCATGAATCTGAAGGGCTTCATCTACAATATAGTCTAACATTTCGGAGGAATAGACCTTGTTAATGGAGTCCTCAATGGCATATTCCTCTATCCCCTTGGCCATCTGCATTCCAACATCCTCTGCATGGGGATCTATTCGTTTTAGGATCTGATCAATCATCCCTGCTGTCCGATAGACCATGCTTTCGGTGGTAAAGATCCGAATGGCCATCTCAGCAATCTTATGCTTGATCAAACCAAATTCAGCAATAGGTTTACCGAATTGAACCCTCTGCTTGGCATGGGTGACTGCCTCCTGGAGGGCATTCTTCGAAGAACCCACACATCCTCCTCCCAATTTGAAGCGTCCGATATTGAGGGTATTGAAAGCCACAATGTGTCCCTTTCCCACTTCTCCAAGGACATTTTCTACAGGGACCTTGGCATCGGTGAAAATGACACTACGGGTTGAAGAGCCCTTCATTCCCATCTTATTTTCTTCCTCATCCAGAGAGACCCCTTCGAAGGTCCTTTCCACAATGAATGAAGTAAATTTATCTCCATCCACCTTCGCATAAGTGACAAAGAGGTCAGCAAAACCTGCATTGGAGATGAATTGCTTCTGACCGTTGAGAAGATAATACTTTCCATCGGGGCTTAGGGTGGCTATGGTCTTAGCGTTTAGCGCATCAGAGCCTGCTTCTGGTTCGGTGAGGGCATAGGCTGTGATCATCTCTCCGGTTGCAATCTTCGGGAGGTAACGTTTTTTCTGATCCTTATTCCCAAAGAAGATGATCGGAAGGGAACCGATACCCGTATGGACCGCATAGGCCACCATAAAGGATCCCCCTCCCTGAGAGAGCTTTTCCATCAATAGAAGAACACTTACCTTGTCTAATCCCTGCCCCCCATATTCCTCCTCGATATCCCCTGAAAGAAACCCCAATTCTCCTGCCTTTTTGACCAAACTTGGAAGAAGCCCTTCTTTCTGGGCTTCAATCTCCTCCATCACCGGTTGTACCTCTCCGATGACAAACTCGGTCGCGGCCTGGGCAATCAATCTCTGTTCTTCGTTGAACTCTTCTGGGGTAAAGATTTTGTCTGGGGAAATGGACTCGATGAGAAATGCTCCGCCCTTTATGAATTCTTCCATCGTTCTCTCCTCTCTCAAGTTAAGTTTATGTTGCGTCCAAATTTTCGAATACGCCTGCTGCCCCCATGCCTCCGCCAATGCACATACTCACCAGACCGTAGCGAACCCCTCTCCGTTTCATTTCATAGAGGAGAGTGGTGGTCAATTTAGCCCCGGTACATCCTAAGGGATGGCCAAGGGCGATCGCCCCTCCGTTGACATTGACGATCTCAAGGTTTAATCCCAACTCACGGATGACGTAGAGGGCCTGAGAGGCAAAGGCTTCGTTCAATTCAATTAGTCCAATCTCGTTGAGGGTGAGCCCTGCCCTTTTTAATACTTTTGGAATCGCATAGGCAGGACCCACTCCCATTATTTCTGGAGGGACTCCTGCGACGGCAAAAGCCCGAAAGACCGCCAAAGGCTTGACGTTTAAGGCTTCGGCCTTCTCCCGGGACATTAAAACCAGGGCAGCGGCTCCATCACTGGTTTGAGAGGAATTGCCTGCGGTCACCGTTCCTTTTGCCTTGAAGACAGGCTTGAGGGCAGCCATGGCCTCCAGGGAGGTGTCGAAGCGAACCCCTTCATCGGTATCAAAGGAAACCTCTCTGACGATGACCTTTCCATCTTCTCCGGTCTCTTTAATCTTAGCAGGGATAGGAATGATCTCCTCCTTGAATTTCCCTTCACGGATGGCACGGGCTGCTTTCTGATGACTGAGGAGGGCAAAACGATCCTGATCCTCTCTGGAGATTCCAAACCTCTCAGCTACATTTTCAGCAGTAAGTCCCATCGAGATATACGCCTGAGGATAATGTTCCACAAGATAAGGATTGGGAGAAGGAGTGAGACCCATAATAGGAACTTGACTCATAAATTCAACTCCTCCCGCGACCATCACCTCTGTGGCCCCTAACATGATTTCATAAGCGGCTGTAGCAATCGCCTGAAGCCCTGAGGAGCAAAAACGATTCACCGTTTGACCTGGAACCGTGTAGGGGAAACCGGCCCTTAAAGTAATGACTCGAGCAAGATTGAGGCCCTGATCCGATTCTGGAAAGGCACACCCAATGACTACATCATCCACTTCTTCCATTTTAAGACCAGGGACTCGACGGACCGCTTCTTTAATAACGATTGCTCCTATCTCGTCCGGTCGAGTATCCTTGAGAATTCCCCTTGGAGCCTTTCCTACAGCCGTTCTCACGGCAGATACGACGACCGCTTCTCTCATCGTAAAGCCCTCCATTTTTAAGACTCCTTTTAGATTATGATCTGCCCTCCTCCCCTATGAAGGGAATTAGAATTTGTTGAATCCATCAATTCCGAAGGGGTTTCCCTCTCTTCAGCATATATTCGATCCTTTCCTGGGTCTTGGGTTCCCCGCAGAGACTGAGAAAAGCCTCTCTCTCTAAATCCAGAAGGTACTGTTCGGTCACTTCGGTCCCATCAGGAAGATTTCCTCCGGTCATGATGTGGGCAATCTTCTTTGCGATATGTTGATCATATTCACTGATATAACCCCCTTCCTTCATATAGAAGAGTCCCATCTGAAGAAGGGCATATCCTCTCTCCCCCATGACTTTGACCATTTTCGGTCGAGGTGGGCGATAGCCTTCTTGAACCATGTTCAGAATGGTCTGCTTTGCATCATGGAGAAGGTAATCCCGGTTCATCGTAATCTGATCCGTCATTCTCATATACCCTAACTGTTGAGCCTCTTTAGCACTCGTCGAGACCTTTCCCATGGCCACGGTTTCAAAGGCCCTCCGGACAAAAGGAAGAAGGTCTGCCTCCACCCCTGGAGGAATGGCTTCGATGGAACGAAGGAGCATTTCCTTTGTCCCACCTCCAGCCGGGACCAAACCCACCCCAACCTCCACCAAACCCATATAAGTTTCTGCGGAGGCCCTCATCTTTGAGGCGGCAAGGCAGATTTCACAACCCCCCGCCAAAGTAAGCCCGAAGGGAGCTGCAACGACAGGTTTTTCAAAATATTTGATGGCCATGAGGGTATCCTGAAAGGCTTTCACTGAGGCTTCGAGTTCGTCCCAGTTTTCATCCTGGATCTCAAAGAGGATGAGCATCAGGTTTGCTCCGGCGGAGAAGTTTTCGGCCTGGTTTCCAATGACTAAACCATCAA
>JBBIMX010000042.1:10611-25699 GCA_037444165.1 Deltaproteobacteria bacterium
TTCTTCCACCACTTTCAGAGCTTCTCTCATCATCTGGATCGTGTCCGCTCCAATCGTGTTCATCTTGGAATGGAATTCAAGGCAGGCGACCCCATCACCTATATCAATCAAACTGGCCCCAGGGTTTGAAAGAACCGTCTTCTTTCGTTCCTTTAAACTGCGTAAGATGAGGAATTGAGGCTTTTCCTCAATCTGCTGATATTGACTCCTACGGAGATCGAAATAGAAGTGCTGGCCCTCTTTCTTTTCATAAAAGGATGTATATCCTTTTCGAAGAAGGGTTTCCACTAAGGGAGGAATCCTTTCTCCCTCTTTTTCCATCCTCCTCACAGAGGCCTCTACCCCGATGGCATCCCATTGTTCAAAGGGGCCCAGTTCCCAATTATATCCCCACCTCATGGCCCGATCCACATTGACGATATCCTCTGAGATTTCGGGAATCTTTTCCGCAGAGTAAATCAAGATCTTTTTTAGGACCTTCCATGCAAACTGACCTGCCCGATCAGGGCTTGTGATGAGGGTTTTGATCCGTTGTCCTACCTCTTCTATATTTTTCCCCATCTCAATCGAAGGAAAAGTCACTTTCATCTGGGGGCGATAGTCGATTTTCTCATAATCGAGAACCCATATTTCTTCCTCTCCCCCCTTTTTAATCTTCTTGTAGAAACCCTGTTTCGTCTTATCCCCTAACCATTGATTCTTGATCATCTGCTGGATAAAAGGTGCAGTCACAAAGTATTCCCTTTCACCTTCTGGAAGGGACTCGTAGAGATTTTTTGAGACCATAGCGACGACATCCAGGCCCACCAGATCAGCAAGCCTGAAGGTTGCCTGCTTGGGTCTTCCCATGGCAGGTCCGGTGATCTGATCCACCTCTTCAATCTTGTATCCTTCTTCAATCATGGTTCGGATCGTAATAGCACTGGCAAAGGCTCCAATCCGATTGGCAATAAAGTTAGGGGTATCTTTTGCAAAGACCACTCCTTTCCCGAGCACCCTCTCTCCCACCTGAGCGATCCTCTCTATCCTCTCCTTTTTGGTGGAAGGGGAAGGGATGATTTCCAAGAGCTTCATATATCGGGGAGGATTGAAGAAGTGGGTTCCCAGGAATCTCTCTTTAAAGTCTTCTGGAAAACCATCGACCATCTTTTTAATAGAGATCCCAGACGTATTGGAACTTATTATCGTCCCTTCTTTTATAAAAGGAAGGAGCTTTTTTAAGAGACTTCTTTTCGCTTCGAGGTCTTCAATGATCGCTTCGATCACCCAGTCCACCTGTGAAACCCAGTGGAGGTGATCTTCAAAGTTCCCTATGGTAATCAGCTCAGCATCTTCTTTCAGATAGAATGAAGCAGGCCTTGAGTCTTGGACCCTTTTTTTCCCTGAAAGAGAGAATCGATTTCTTACTTCCGGACTCTCCAAGGTCAGCCCTTTCTTTTTTTCCTCCTCAGTCAGTTGAAGGGGAACCATGTCAAGAAGAAAGGTCGGAATTCCTACATTTGCCAGATGGGCCGCAATGGCACTTCCCATCACCCCTGCTCCTAATACGGCGGCTTTCCGAATCCTCAGATCCATCGCTTTTCTCCTTTTTTAAATTTTTTACTGAACCAACCGATTCCCTTTTTCGACCAGAGGGTAGAGGAAATTTCAAAACTTTCTGATCAGATCCTGTTTTCTATCATTTTTAAAAATAATTTTCAACTATTTAGAATGGATAAAAAGTAAACGATTTGGACTCAAAACGTTTTATTCTTTTAGAGGAGCCTTTGCCAAGAAAAGGATTCCTCTTGCAATCCTTTCCTTTTGGGTTCTGACCTGAACCTTCACCTTCGAAAAATTTGAAAAGATCTGCTCTACCTCGGCCTCTATGATCAATTGTTCTCCGGGAATGGCCCTTTTCTTGATTCTAAATTTATCAACCTTAACTAAAAAAGGGAGGAATTCATCCTGTTGCTTAGAGGAGGAATGAAAGGCCACTCCGGCCGTTTGAGCCATTGCCTCGAGAATCAGAATGGTTGGAAAGGATGGAGATTTCAGAAAACCCTTCTGGAGATAAGGCTCATCTCCAGTTATATTCTTGATGGCAATGGCCTTCTTTCCAGGGATCACCTCGATGATGCGATCGATCATCCGAAAAGGGAAGCGATGAGGAAGGGTTATCAAAGAGTCATCCATGATGAAACGGAATAAAAAAATCAAGGAAAATTTAAGTTAAAATGTAATCCCTCACTCAGAAATGGGGAATAAGCCCGAGAGGGATGTTGGATATCCTATGGGTTAAGGTAATCCTCCTGTCAGGCTTCAATCTATTTCCACCTTTCAGTGAGGGGTTACGTCAACATGGAAACCATCTATCGATTTTTTAAATGGATATGATAAAATTAATTTAAAACGTAAGGAAATGTCAAAATCTTTTTCTTTTTTTGTCACCCAAAAAGACCAGGGGAAGAGAATCGATCAATTCCTCTCGGAGACAGACCTTCGTCTTTCTCGTTCTCAGGCAAAGATCCTCATTGAGAAAGGACAGGTCTTTCTCAATCAGAGACCCATAAAGCCAAGCACCCGATTAAAATCGGGGGATCTTATTTCTGGAATCCTCCCCGAACCTGAACCTCTTTCTCTTCTACCTGAGCCTATTTCCCTTTCCATTCTTTATGAGGACGCTTCATTGATCGTGATTAATAAACCACCGGGGATGGTTGTCCATCCCGCTCCAGGGAATCCTTCAGGGACTCTTGTCAATGCCCTCCTCTATCATTGTAGGGATCTTTCAGGAATCAATGGAACATTAAGACCTGGAATCGTTCATCGATTGGACAAGGACACTTCAGGAGTGATAGTGGTCGCTAAGGAGGACGAGGCCTATCATCATTTAATTCGGCAGTTTAAGAATCGAAGGATAGAAAAGAGGTATCTGGCCATCGTTTATGGGTCTTTTAAAGAGAAAGAAGGGTTAATCGATCTTCCTATTGGAAGGCATCCTCATGAGAGGAAGAGGATGTCCACGAGAACGAAAAAGGGAAGAGAGGCTATTACCCGTTGGAAGGTTTTAGAAGAGTTCGATGGATTTAGTCTTCTTGAGATTCATCCCCGGACGGGTCGAACCCATCAGATCAGGGTCCATCTTGCATCGATAGGGCATCCTCTGTTAGGAGACACACTTTATGGAAGGAAAGGCAGAGCGGGTGCTTTCCAAGACCCTTTGATCAAAGAATGTTTAAAGAAGATGGGACGTCAAGCCCTTCATTCCTTTCGATTAAAATTTTTACATCCCAAAACAGGAGAACCTGTAGAATTTATGGCTCCTCTCCCTCCTGACATGGAAGAGGTGATAAAAACCCTTCGTTCGAAAGGAAGAAAAGAATGAATCGGCTGGATCGGTCCTTTTTCCGATTAAGGAATGGAATTCCATACTTTATAAACCCTGAACTGGAACGATTGGGATGGGTGATCCATGGTTTTTTAACCCGTCATGGAGGAGTGAGTGCTCCACCCTTTCACTTCCTCAATGTAGGATTGAATAGTGGGGATAAGAAAGAGCATATTTCAAAGAATCTTAGCCTGATCACTCATGCCTTTGAATTTGGAGAGAGACGACTCCTTCTCCTTAATCAGATGCAGGAAGATGGGATCCTTTCCATCAGGAGTTTCAATGAACCTCTTTCTCCCTTCCTCCCTTATGATGCGATGATGACCGATGTTCCCAGTCTTGTATTAGGGATTAAAACGGCGGATTGTCTTCCCATTCTCATCGTGGATATCCAAAAGAGAGTAATTTCAGCTATCCATTCTGGAAGGCAGGGAACAGCCCTTGAGATAACCCGAAAGGTGTTAAGGAAAATGAGAGAGGCGTGGGGCTGCTCTTTAGAAAATCTTATTGTTACTCTGGGCCCTTCAATTGGTTCGTGTTGTTATGAGATTGATGAGAAAGTTTTTCGAAGAGAGTGGGAGCCTTTTTCTATTCCGACGAAACCCGGGAGATGGAAGGTCGATCTTACTAAAATTAATATTTCCCAGATGATCGAAGAGGGGGTTCAGGAAAGCCAGATCTGGAGAGTTGACCTCTGCACCTGTTGTCATTCGGACCTCTTCTTCTCCCATAGAGGAGAAGGCCGAACGGGAAGACAGCTCTCTTTTATTGGAATGATTTAATGGCCGGGAGAAGGGATAAGGATGAAGGAAGTCTTCGTTAAGATTTATCTTCAGCCTAAATCTTCAAAGAATGAGGTGGTTGGCCCCTATCGAGACGGGATCAAAGTGAAAGTGACGGCTCCTCCCATCCAAGGAAAGGCGAATGAGGCTTTAATTCGATTTTTAGCCAGGTTCTGGGGACTTTCACCTTCTCAGATTGAGATTCAAAAGGGTCATCATTGTCGCGAAAAAATAATAAGGATTTCAGGAAACGTTCAAGGGATTGACTTTAAAAGGAAAATCAATTAGTCTAATTAAGGAAGTGGACAGGTCCTGGTGGGCCTCCTGGACTTCAAATCCAGTGGCAGGCCGAAGAGGTCTGCGGTGGGTTCGATTCCCATGCACTTCCGCCAAATTAAGCTATACTCCCTGTTTTTCGCAGGAGATAAAAAATAACAGGAGGAGAAAATGTTTGGAATTGGGATGCCGGAGTTACTGATCATCTTGGTCATCATCCTGATTATCTTTGGTGCTGGGAAGCTTCCTCAGATTGGAGAAGGGTTAGGTAAGGGAATCCGGAATTTCAGGAAGGCCACCAAAGAGAAGGATGAGATCGATGTCACACCCAAAAAGACAGAAGAGATTTCTGAAAAAAAATAGGAATGTCCCACCTTGCCTATCTCGGGATTGGTTCAAATCTGGGCGATAAAATAGAGCAATGTCGAAAAGCCATCTCAGAGGTTCTCGCCATCCAAGGTCATCGGCTTTTAGCCCAATCTTCCTTTTATAAGACTCAACCGATGGGTTATCTTGATCAAGATTGGTTTATCAACGGAGTGATTCAGATTGAAACCGATTTAGAACCCTTAGAATTGCTGCGGAAATTAAAGGAGATAGAGTCCAAAATGGGACGGAAAGAGGCCTTTCGGTGGGGTCCCCGGGTCATTGATCTTGATCTTCTCCTTTATGACGATTTGGAGATGAAGACCGATGAACTGGAGATCCCTCATCCCCAACTCACCCGGAGGCAGTTTGTCCTTATTCCCCTGGTCGAAATCAATCCCGATTTAATCCATCCCACCTTGAAAAAAACGATGAGAGAACTCCTTTTGGAGATCAAGGAAGATCAAGGAGTAGAAAAGATTTAAATTTTTTAAAAAAAATTGACAAATATAAAGATATTCGTTATGTTAAAGGTGAAATTAAAGAACAGAAAGGAGGTTGGTTATGGGTATGAGGACGATTACCGTTTTATTGATTATGGCCTTTCTTTCATTTTCGCTTTCTGGTTGTTATTATTTTGCGGCAAAGAATGAGATTAAAGAAGCCGAGAGGTATTTAGCGGAATTGAAAGCAGCAGGAGGGGAGAAGAACGCTCCCTATGAATATTGCAGTGCGGAGTCTTATCTTTATGCGGCCAGATTGGAAATGGACCACAACGATTATAAAGTGGCCAAAGGATTTGCTGCCCAATCCAAATCCGCTTCAAAGGCAGGCTTGGAAGTGGTAAAAAAGAAGTAATCTAAATCGATGAAAGGGGGGAGATCGAAGATGAGTCGAAAATCTATAATTCTGGTTCTCCTCATTCTGGGAGCCGTGATTATCTCAGGATGTGCTGTTAGCAAAGAAACGATGAGGGCCTATAATGAGGCAAAGGAGACTTTCCAGAAGGCCACGGATGCGGGGGCGAAGAAGTGTGCGCCCTGTCAATATGCAACGGCAGAAGCCTATCTGGCCCTTGCTGATCACGAGGTGAAGCACTACTGGAGAGAAATAGAAAATCTCAAAAAACATATTGAGATTGTAAAAGAGAAATCTTTGGAGGCATTAAGACTAACCCCGTGTGAAGAGGTTCCGAAGCCGGCTCCACCAGCCCCAGCACCTCCTGCCCCCACACCACCGGCACCAGCACCACCACCTCCGGCACCGGCACCTCCGGCACCGGCACCACCTGCACCGGCACCTCCAGCACCAGCACCACCACCGGCACCTGCGCCCAAGCCAGTACCTCCGCCACCTAAGGCAGCTCCAGTATTTGATCCTGTCTATTTCGATTTAAACAAGACAAATATCAGCCCCACAGCGGCAAAAGCCCTGGATCGAAATGGAACCCTTTTGAAGGAGAACCCTCATATTAGAGTAGAGATTGGAGGTCATACAGATTCTAAAGGACCGGAGAAGGTTAATTTGAAAATCTCTGAGAAAAGGGCTCAGAGTGTAAAAAGATATCTCATGGATAAATTTGGTATTGAAGAAAGTCGTTTAATTGTAAAGGGGTATGGGGCAACAAGACCCATAGCGGATAATAAGACTGAGGAAGGTCGTGCAAAGAATCGAAGAGTTGAGCTAAGAATCCTTCCTTGAAAGAGTTCCAAAAGATTTTCAGCTTATTTTTGGTGGTAGAGAAACTCTCTACCACCTATTTTTTTATTTGAAGGAGGACAAGAATGAAAATCTTTATCGATACAGCCAATCCGGAGGAGATTCGAAAAGCCTACGAGATGGGAATCATTGATGGAGTTACGACCAATCCTACCCTCATTTCTAAAGAAGGAAGACCTTTCGAATCGCTGATCGAGGAGATCTGTGGAATCATCCAGGGGCTTCCTATCAGCCTTGAGGTAATCGGACTGAAAGCGGAAGAGATGATCGAGGAGGCAAAAAGACTTTCAAGAATAGGAAATAACATCGTGGTCAAGATTCCAATGACTTCTGAGGGATTGAAGGCCATCCGAGTCCTTATCCCTCAGGGGATCAAGACGAATACCACACTTGTTTTTTCGCCCACCCAAGCCCTACTGGCAGCTAAAGCAGGGACTACTTATGTTAGCCCTTTTATTGGAAGACTCGATGATATTTCTCAAACAGGGATGGAATTGGTGGAACAGATTGTTACCATTTTTAATAACTATCAATTCGAATCTGAAGTTATTGTTTCAAGCATTCGGCATCCGGTTCATGTCCTCGAAGCCGCTCTGATTGGGGCTGATGTTGCTACCATTCCATATAAGGTAATTGAACAGCTTATTCGTCATCCTCTGACTGATATTGGAATAGAACGATTCTTGGCAGACTGGAAGAAGGTTCCCAAGAAATAAGGAAACCTTTATTTGAAGGGGTTTTGGAGAGGGATTAAGAGGTTTCTATAAGGATCTGTTTGGGTAACACTTCCGGTTTTTTAGGAAGGATGATCTTTAACATTCCATCCTTATAGGAAGCCTTGATCTCCTCTTGGTCGATGATTCTTGGAAGCGTAAAGGTTTTTCGGAAAGGTCCATAGGGTCGTTCAATCTGGATATAACGCTCGTCTTCGACTTCTTTAAGAAGTTTTCGATTTCCTTGAATGATCAACGTCCCCTCTTCAACCTTAATCTCAATTTCGTCTTGATTCAATTCTGGGAGATCCATCTTTAAAATCACTTCTTTCTCCCGTTCGATGATATCCACCGGGGGAGACCATCCTCCTCCAGGCATCTCTTCTTTAAAAATGCGAGAGAGGGTTTCATCAAAGAGCCGGGTCATTCGATCTTGCATCCTCATCAGATCCCGAAATGGCTCCCATTTCACATGGACCATACTCCCCACCTCCAATTTAGTACAATTTATTATAATTCAAAGGAGGAAGATTTTCAACTTCGGCAGGTATAGCAGACATCAAAGAAATCTTTGGGCAGGTTGGCCTTCTCCCTGATTTTTTCCAATTGATACCAGGGAGCGAAATAGTTTCCACATATTTTACATTGCTTCATCTTCAGGGTTCTTTTCCAACGAGTAATCGTTCGTTCATCCCCTTCCTCTTTCATTCCAATCACATTGACTGGACAGACAATCACACAAGCCCCACAGGCAATGCAGTTTGTCGCTTCCCCTTGAAAGGGGGGAACCACCTCCCTCCGATCCCCACGAAAGGCGAATTGAATAGCATGGGCCCCCACAATCTCTTCACAGACCCTGGCACAGAGTCCACAAAGAATACAATCTTTATCTTCCTTTTTAAATCTGATCTCACTGATTCCCATCTCTTTGGCCATTCCCTGAAGAAGGGGGCTTCCAGGGCACATGGCAATAAGGAGTTCCATAATCATCCTACGAGCCCGAAGAACCTTTTCAGTAGAGGTGAAGACCTCAATCCCTTCCATTACCGGATAATTACAAGAGGTCGTCAGTCTGGATCGACCTTTCCGTGACACTTCGACAAGACAAAGGCGACAGGCTCCGTAGGGCTTCACATTTTCATTGTAACAGAGATGAGGAATGTCAAAACCTGCATCGAGAGCAACCTCCAGAACATTTTGACCCTCTTTACCTTCAACCATTTGTCCATCAATCGTAAAGGAAATCATCACCTTTCTCCTTATTGAACCTCTATGGCATTAAATTTACAGCTTTCAAAACACATCCCACATTTAATGCATTTTTCTTCATCTATCCTAAAAGGAATTCCTTCTTCTTTTTTGGTTTTTCTTTTTCCTGTGATGGCATTGGCAGGACAGGCCTTTGCACATCGACCACACATGGTACAGACTTCAGGCAAGATTCGATATTTCAAGAGACTCCGGCAAACCTTTGCGGGACATCGCTTATTAACGATATGCTCTTCATATTCTTCCCTAAAATAACGGAGTGTGGAAAGTACGGGATTAGGGGCTGTTCCACCAAGGGCACAGAGAGAGGCCTCTGCCGTCACCCAGCCTAATTCTTCAAGAAGGTCAAGATCCTCAAGCTTTCCTCGACCCTCTGTGATTTCTGTAAGGATCTCATGCATCCGCTTTGTGCCTTCCCGACAAGACGTGCACTTTCCACAGGATTCGTCCTTCAGGAAATTCATAAAATATTTTGCCACATCCACCATACAGTTCGATTCATCCATCACAATCATCCCACCCGAACCCATCATCGAACCGACCTCTGTCAACGATCAAAATCTACAGGGAGATCGAGAAGGGACTCTGGAATACATCCACCCGATGGGCCTCCGGTTTGGACTGCCTTAAATCTCTTCCCCTCAGGGATCCCTCCCCCAATCTCATAGACAATCTCCCTTAGGGTAATTCCCATAGGGACTTCAATGAGGCCTGTGTTATTGACCTTTCCCACAATGGAGAAAACCTTCGTCCCTTTGCTCTTTTCGGTTCCAATCTTTGAATACCATTCCGAGCCTCTTGATATGATAACAGGGATATTATTCCATGTCTCCACATTATTGAGGTTGCTTGGGCGATCCCAAAGCCCACTCTCAGTCGTATGAATATGTTTGGCTCTTGGTTCTCCTACTTTCCCTTCAATGGAGGCCATAAGAGCGGTTGACTCCCCACAGACAAAAGCTCCACCCCCTCGGAAAAGATTAATTTTGAAAGAGAATCCTGAACCTAAAATATCGTCTCCTAAAAGACCAAACTCCTCGGCTTGACGGAGGGCGGTCTGGAGTTTCTGAATAGCCAGAGGATATTCGTCCCTGACATAGATAAATCCTTCGTGAGCTCCAATCGCATAGGCTCCAATGATCATCCCTTCAATGACGCTATGAGGATCTCCTTCCAGCACACTTCGATCCATATAGGCACCTGGATCCCCCTCATCGGCGTTACATAGAACGTATTTGATATTCCCCTTTGCCTTTCGGCAGGATTCCCATTTTTGGCCTGTAGGAAATCCCGCCCCACCTCTTCCACGAAGTCCCGATCGCTTCACCTCCTCTATGATCTCCTCAGGTTTCATCTCATGGAGGGCTTTATAAAGGGGAAAATATCCTCCCCTCGCAATATATTCTTCCATATGGTCAGGATTGATCAATCCACAATTCCTTAACGCAATCTTTAATTGTTTACGATAAAAAGGAACTTGATGATAGAGAGAAATTCCATCCAATCCTTGAGGTTGATGCTCGATTCGATAGCCCCAACACCGATTCTCCACGACCCATTCCTCGTCTTCCATTTTAAAAAAGAGCCAATCCGTCACCACTCTATTTTCCATCCATTCGTGGACCAATCTAACGGCCTTTTCTGGGGTGACTTCTTGATAAAAGACCCTCGGTTTTCCAGGCTCTAAAATATCCACGACTGGCTCCCTCTGACAAAAGCCGATGCATCCTGTTTGATTTACGAGGATCGGTAATTTTGATTTCTCCACTTCGTTTTGAATGGTTTCATAAACCTTTTGGGCTCCAGTAGAAATCCCACAGGTTGCCATTCCAACGGATAATTTAATTCCTTTAGGATAGAGGATTTCTAATCCCTTTTCCTTCATCCTTTCCAAATCCATTTTGGTTCGAATCTTCATTTCTCCCTCGATCTTCATCAAGTTTATTTAAACTCTTTGAGCAAGGAGGGAATTTTCTCCTGGGTGAGCCGACCATAGACTTGCCCATCAATCACTGCCACAGGGCCCAAACTACAACATCCGAGGCAACGCACTGAATCAAGACTGAATCGCTTATCTTTGGTCGTCTCCCCAACTGAGATTTTAAGTTCCCTCTCTAATTTTTCTAAAATCTTTTCCCCACCTCTCACATGACATGCCGTTCCAAGACAGACATCGATCTTGTGGCGTCCTCGCGGCTTAAGACTTAAGGCATTATAAAAGGTGGCAATCCGAAAGATGCTCGACAAAGGAATATTTAATTTTTGGCTTACATATTCTAAGTCTTCTTTAGGGAGATAGTGTTCCTTGGATTGAATCCTTTGGAGGATTGCCAAAATGGCTGATTCTTTTCTTTCGTACTCTTCTATAATGGTATCAATTTCTGATTGAGTCATCGCTTAAAATCCCCTTTTCGATCTTTCTTTTAATATTTCGTATTCTTGATGGACTCGATCTTGGATCTCTTCAATCGCCTCTTTCGTGAGATGCCGGAATCGCCCTTGAAGGTTAAAGTACTCCGTAACCGGCCTTAATTTAGGGACATCGATACTCAAGCGATATCTTCCATATTCCACCTCATAGAGGGGAAAGATTCCTGTCTCCACAGCCAGTCGCCCCAATTTTATAGAGAACTCTGGGGCAGACCTCCATCCGGTCGGACAGACGGAAAGAATATGAATATAGGCAGGTCCAGGAATGTCGGCTGCTTTCTTTAATTTCTGAACGAGATCAATGGGGTAACTGGGACAGGCAGTAGCTACATATGGAATTTTATGGGCCGCCGCGATTTCAGCCATATTCTTCTTCCAGGTCACTTGTCCCATCTTGACCCTTCCAGCAGGAGAAGTGGTGGTTGAAGCTCCGAAGGGAGTAGAGGAGGAGCGCTGGATCCCTGTATTCATATAGGCTTCATTATCCGTGCAGACATAAATGAAATCATGGCCCCTTTCAAGAGCCCCTGAAAGGGCCTGAAGGCCGATATCGGCAGTTCCTCCATCGCCCGCCATAGCCAGGGTGACGATCTTCTTTTTAGGAAGTCTTCCTTTCCTCATCAGAACCTTCAAAGCTGCTTCAATTCCTGAAGCGACCGCTGCGGTATTCTCAAAGGCCACATGAATCCAGGGGACTCGCCAGGAGGTAAAGGGAAGAGGGGAGGACACAATTTCCATACATCCCGTTGCATTTGCAATGATTACATTTCGCCCCAAAGCCTTAAGGACCAGCCTTACGGCTAAGGCCTCCCCGCATCCCTGACAGGATCGATGCCCAGGGGCAAAATATTCCTGTTGAGTCAATGTTCGAACAACAAAGACGTTTAATTTTTCTGTCATTCTCTCACCCCATAAATCTCAAAACCTTCTCGATTCCCTTCTTCAATTTCAACCTCCGCCTTATCTACCATCTTGATAAAATCGGAGGGGGCCACATCCCTCCCAGAAATTCCTGCCACAAAATTATAGATGAAAGGTCTTACCGACTCCCCATAAAGGGCTGCCTTAATTTCCGAAGCCACGGGTCCACAGGCTCCAACCGAAATAGCCCGATCAATCACCACCAGTTGTTTGGCGTGAAGGGTGGCTTTTTTTAAGGCTTCAAAGGGAAAGGGTCGCCAGAGGCGAATCTTAACAAGCCCAACGGGTCTTCCTTCCTTTCTCATTTTATCCACTGCCACCGACGCCGTTTCTCCAAAACTTCCCATGGTGATAAGGAGGGTTTCAGCCTCTTCGGCTTTATAGGTTTCGATAGGAGAATAATACCGCCCTGTCATATCCCCAAAGGATTTCCATGTCTCAAGGATTTTTGGCATAGAAGATCGGAGAGCGACCTCCTGAGCCTTTTTCGTCTCTGCAAAGATGCTGGGAAGGGCATAAGCCCCCATGGTGATAGGCCTGTCAGGGTGAAGTCGATAAAGAGGTTGATAGGGGGGAAGGAATTGATCGATTTTCTCCTGTTCGATCAATTCAATAGGTTCAATGACATGGCTCAATATAAAGCCATCCATATTAATAATAACCGGAAAGAGGACGGATCGATCCTCCCCGAGGCGGTATGAGATGAAGACATGGTCATAAACCTCCTGTCCATTCTCCACAAAGAATTGAATCCAGCCACAATCCCGGATCATCATTGCATCACTGTGATCGTTCCAGATACTTAAAGGGGCTGAGAGGGTTCGGTTAGCAAGGATCATGAGCATAGGAAGTCTTAATCCCGAGGCAATATAGGTAATCTCACTCATTAAGGCTAATCCCTGAGAACTGGTACATGTAAAGGCCCTGGCCCCGGCTGCGGCTGCTCCTACACAGACACTAAGAGCCGAGTGTTCCGATTCGACACAGAAGAATTCTGCGTCCAGCTCTCCATTGGCCACCAATTCGGAAAGTTTCTCTACGATATGGGTCTGAGGGGTAATAGGATAAGCCGAGATGACGTCTACGTTACACTGTTTTACCGCCTCAGCCGCTGCGATCGAGACCTCCATTCCAACCTTTTTCCCCATCTATTTCTCCTCCTCTAAGACCATGGAGATGGCCCCTGTAGGACACTCCTTTGAACAGATGCCACATCCTTTGCAATAAAAGAGATCGGCAATGAAAAAACCTTCCTCGTCAAGATGATAAGCCATATCCGGACAGTAAATATAACATAGGCCACAATGAACACAGAGTTCCTTATTCAGGATGGGTTTAAGGGTTTTCCAGTCTCCTGTCCGATACTGGCTGGCATTCCCAGGTTCTAAAATCACGTTACCCACTGGCAATTCTTTCCATGTCCATTCATATTCGGGTTTGGTCATCTCTTTCACCACCCCTCTTTCCATTAAAAATGGTTTTAGATCATAACGGTTTCTTGATAGGCCCTTTCAAAAGCAGCAATATTCTTTTCGGCAATGCGACCAAAACGTTCCTTAAAAGGCGAGATAAAAGACTCTTTATGGACTAATCCTGTTGCTTTGACCAGAGACCCTAGCATGGTGGTGTTCGTAATCGGAAGGCCCAGGATCTCTCTTGCTATTTTTACCGCATCAACCACCCCGACTCGATTCTTTATTTTTAGAAGGTCTTTCACTGCCTCTGGAGAGTCACTACTTGTTGTCACTACCAATCCGTCAGGCTTTAGACCAGAGGCTACATTGACGATTTTAAGCAATGAGGCATCGAGGACCACCACGATATCTGGCTCATAGATATTGGCTCGAATCCGAATAGGTTGATCGTCAATCCGGCAGAAGGCTACCACGGGGGCACCTCTTCTCTCAGGCCCAAAGCTTGGAAAGGCCTGCGCATACTTTCCTTCTTCAATGGCTGCAAGAGCGAGGAGTTCTGCTGAAGTCACTGCCCCTTGACCACCCCTTCCATGAAATCGAATCTCAATCATCTGGCATTCTCCGTGATAATCAGTGAATTAATAGAAAGTTTAATAAAAACAATTTGTTAAATTAATTATTATTTACCATTGCGTTAACGTTAACCTTTTTTTAAAAAAATGTCAAGAAAAATAAAAAAATTCCAGTCGGAAGTGCGGATACCTCGTTCTATGGGTTTAGGAAATACTCCTATCGGGCTTAAATTGATTTCCACCTTTCCGTAAAGGAATACAAATTATACCTCTCTTCTTCCCTCAAAGGCCTTGGTTAGAGTCATTTCATCAGAGTATTCGATTTCTCCTCCTACAGGAATGCCATAGGCGATCCGGGTCAATTTGATTCCCAACGGTTTGATGAGGTCAGTCAAATAAAGGGCCGTAGCTCCTCCTTCTACTGTAGGATTGGTGGCAAGGATCACTTCCTTTATCTTTTCCTTTTGAAGTCGTTCCATCAATTCCTTGATTTTTAGATGTTCAGGGCCTATTCCTTCCAGTGGGGCAATAGCGCCATGAAGTACATGGTAACGGCCTCGAAATACTCCCGTGTTCTCAATCGCCATTAGGTCGTTGGGCCCCTCTACAATACAAAGAATTTCTTTTAATCTTTGGTCATCTCTACAGATGGGACATGGATCTTCATCCGTTAAATTAAAGCAGGTCGAGCAAAGGCGAATCTTTTCTTTTACATCCAGGATGGCTCGGGCTAAGGCCTGGGCTTCGGAAAGAGGGGAGCGAAGAATATGAAAGGCCAGTCTCGAAGCTGTTTTTCGACCAATTCCAGGGAGTCGGGTCAAGGCTTCGATTAAGGATTCTATGGGCTTAGCTAAGGTCGTCATAGGGTTAAATGGTTTAAAAAATCCCTGGAATACTCAATCCTCCGGTGATCTTTTTCATCTCTTCCGTCATCATCTCCTGGGATTTCCGAATGCCCTCATTGATCGCTGCGACAATAAGGTCCTGAAGCATCTCAATATCCTCTTTATTGACCACTTCAGGGTCGATCCGAAGGGAAAGAATCTCCTGTTTTCCATTCATCACGACCTGGACCATCCCGCCTCCAGCAGAGGTTTCTATGGTTTTAGAAGCCATTTCTTCCTGGAGTTTGGTTATCCTGGCATGAATCTGTTGTGCTTGTTTAAGGATGTTCCCAAATCCCTTTGTCATTGAACTCTCCTTTTCCCCCTCTATTTTTCTACAATCTTTCCATTAAAAAGCCGGAGGGCTTCCT
>JBBIMX010000043.1:0-16597 GCA_037444165.1 Deltaproteobacteria bacterium
TTTATCCAACTCATTTTGAATGCCTCATGGTCCATTCTCTTTTTTGGACTTCGTTCTCCTTTATTAGGATTCATGGAAATCCTTCTACTTTGGTTGGCCATTCTTCTTACTCTTATGACTTTTTACCGAATTTCTACCATAGGAGCCTTCCTTCTTTGGCCCTATTTCGTATGGGTGAGTTTTGCCGCCATTCTAAACTTTTCGATCTGGTTTTTAAATCGATAAGCCCAATGATCCAAAAAGAAAGGATTAAGAAACTCAATCAAAAGGAGGTGAAGAAGGGAGCCTATGTCCTTTATTGGATGCAAGCCTCCCAAAGGGCTTCATATAATCATGCCCTTGAGTATGCCGTCCTCAAAGCCAACGAGTTGAGAAGGCCTCTCATCGTATTCTTTGGCATTACCGATCATTTCCCAGAAGCCAATGAAAGACATTATGCTTTTATGCTCGAAGGGCTTAGGGAGGTAAAACAAGGTTTACAGGAGAGAGGAATCCAGATGGTCATTCTTCATCAATCCCCTGAACTGGGTGTTCTTAAGATAGCAAAGAGAGCCTCTCTCGTGATCGTTGATCGGGGATACCTACGGATTCAGAAGCAATGGCGGAAGTGGGTAGCAACACGGTTGGAATGTCCATTGATCCAAGTTGAAAGTGATGCCATTGTTCCTATAGAAGAGGTCTCATCGAAAGAAGAATATAGCGCAGCGAGCATCCGGCCAAAGATCCTGAGGAAACTTTCTCATTTTCTTTCTCCCTTAGAGGAAAGGGAGCTTCTGGCTTCCACCCCTTCCATGGATTTTAATACCTTTGAGATTGAGGATATTGAAAAGGCTCTTTCAAAGCTTCACATTGATCGAAGTGTAAGGAGAGTTCGTTCTTTTCGTGGAGGAATCCAAGAGGCTTTGCGTTACCTTGAAGTATTTATTCAAGAAAAGTTAGATCGGTACAGCGAGATGCGAAATGATCCGACCCAAGATGGTCTCTCCCATATGAGTCCCTACCTCCATTTTGGCCAGATTTCTCCTCTCCACATTGCTTTAAAAGTTAAACAGACAGAAAGCCCTGGAGTCGGGGCCTTCCTTGAAGAATTAATTGTTCGAAGGGAGTTGAGTCTAAATTTTGTGTTTTATAACGATCACTATGATTCTTTTGAAGGGCTCCCTCAATGGGCGAAAAAAACACTTAAAGACCATCAGAGAGATAGACGACCTTTTCTCTATTCGATGGATGAACTTGAAAAGGGGGAGACCCATGATCCTTACTGGAATGCCGCTCAGAAGGAGATGCGGATCACAGGAAAGATGCATGGGTATATGAGGATGTATTGGGGGAAGAAGATTCTGGAGTGGACCAAAAAGCCCGAGGAGGCCTATCGGATTGCCTTAACCCTGAACAATAAATATGAACTGGATGGAAGGGATCCGAATGGATTTGCAGGAGTAGCGTGGTGTTTCGGGAAACATGATCGCCCCTGGCCTGAAAGGCCTATTTTTGGAACGGTGCGTTATATGAATGATCGGGGTCTTAAAAGAAAATTTGACGCTGATGAATATGCCAATCAGATTGAAAAGATAACAAGTTGAGAATTTTTATTGGAAATATTCTGATAGATGGTTATAATGAATCATTAAATTTAAAGGAGGTTAAAAATGACACTGAGCGAGTATTTTGAAAAAGCCAAAGGAAGGGGAGTGATAGCCACGTGTGATTCAAAAGGTAAAGTTGGGATCGCGGTCTATGCGAGACCTCACTTTGTGGATGAAAAAACCGTGGCCTTTATTATGGCAGATCGGTTGATGCATAAGAACCTTCAATCCAATCCCTATGCCGCCTATCTGTTTATGGAAGATAAGAAAGGGTATGTGGGAAAGAGACTATATTTGACCAAAATTAGAGAGGAGAAAGATCCAGAGCTCATCGATCAGATTCGACGAAAAGAGAGCTGTCCGGTTTATAGGGAAGGGATGAGATACCTTGTCTATTTTCATATCGATAAGGTTTTGCCTTTGATCGGAGATAAAAAATGAAGATCTTGATAACAGGAGGAACCGGGTTTGTAGGGAGACAACTAAGCTCTCGGTTGATTCAGGAAGGCTGTGAGGTTACCATCCTGACCCGTTCTTTAAAAGGGGAGAAAGGAGCCTCATCAGGAATTTCATATTTAGAAGGGGATCCCACTAAGAAAGGACCCTGGCAGGATTCGATTCGAAACCACGACCTCGTCATCAATCTCGCAGGCGCCTCCATCTTCAGCAAGTGGACAGAAGAACACAAGAAGGCGATCCGGGAGAGCAGGGTAAACACGACCCGAAATATTGTTGAAGGGATTCCCTCTTCTCCTCAAAGCCCCTTCACCCTGTTCAGTACCTCTGCAGTGGGTTATTATGGATTTTGTGGGGATGAAGAGCTCACCGAGGAATCTCCCCCGGGAAGTGATTTTTTAGCCCGTATTGCCGTGGAATGGGAGGGGGAGGCTTTGAAAGCAAGGGATAAAGGAGCACGGGTGGTCATCACTCGTTTTGGAATCGTGCTGGGAGAAAAAGGCGGAGCACTCAGTCAGATGATTCCTCTTTTCAAAAAATATATTGGAGGCCCGATCGGGAGCGGAAAACAATGGTTCTCTTGGGTTCATATCAAAGATCTTGCAGAAGCCTTTGTATTCCTTTTGAAGAATCCGGATATATCAGGCCCCGTCAATGTATGTTCCCCAAACCCGGTGAGAAATAAAGACCTCGCAAAAGCTCTTGGAAAGGCTCTTCACCGACCTTCATTCATACCTGCCCCAGCATTTATGGTGAAATTAGTGCTGGGAGAATTGGGTTCGGTTATCCTTGAAGGACAAAGAGTGATCCCCAAAAAATTGCTCGAGAAAGGGTTTGTGTTCCATTATCCGGATATCCATCAAGCCTTGCAGAGCATAGTAGCCTCGTGATGAACAGTCGACAAAAATTTCAGACCATTTCAAATATGAACAAAATGGCCATGTTGAAAGAGTTTTTAAGAGATCTCTTCTCCTCACAGCGATTCGCAGTATTGGCGACACAGAAAAGAGGACAACCTTATGGGAGTTTAGTCGCATTCATGGCTTCGAATGATTTAAAAAATATTCTTTTTGCCACGACTCGTACGACCCGGAAATATGCCAATATTGTCAACAATCCTAAAGTGGCCATGGTCGTAGACAATCGGTCTAATCGGGAAAACGATTTCAATGATGCAACTGTGGTGACCATCACGGGTAAGGCCCATGAGGCAGAGGGTTCCGAAAGGAAATGGTTACAAAAGCTTTTCTTAAAGAAGCATCCTTCCTTAAGAGATTTTCTCTTCTCCCCCAATTGTGCCTTATTAAAAGTGGAGGTGGATACTTATTACGTCGTTAGTGAGTTTCAGAATGTGATGGTCCTTCAAATAAAAAATCAATGATTCTCTTCTTGGAGAACAAACAGGCTTCATGATAGCGTCCCAAACATGCTCATAAAAGATATCACAGGATTCCTGATCAAACAAGCCTTTGACTTTTTCTCATTTCGAAGTTATTTTTAAATAAAAACAAAAGGAGAGAAACGAATGGCAGAGAAAGTTTGCAAAGGAGATCATAGTGGACATATTTGTGTACTGGCAAGCCAGGGGAAATTTGAAGAGATCAAAGCGATAACTAAAAATCCTCAGTTCATTTGCTTTAATTGTGGAAGGGTCGCAGATTGTGAAGCCAATCTCTGTAATCCGATGCCATTAAAATAGCCTCGAAAACGACTCTCCTCTCTTTAGAAGAGACCTCCTAACGTTCCGGCATAACCGGTGAGTTCGATATACCCCTTGCATGTAATAGGCTTGCCGGTTGATCTACCCGATCCTTCAACAGCGCCTTCCCAATAAATTACGCCCGTTGATCCTTCGGTAATGAGTTCTTGAGATGAAACAAGAGGGGAAACATCCAACTCTATCCTATGGGAGGGGACTTTAATCCTCCATCGGCTGGGATATCTCCCTCCGCTTTTAGGACTTTTCCAGTAATCGAGGATTTCCATGCGAATATCGGAAAGGGTTAAATGAACCCCTTCTCCGGACCGTTTCACCAGGGTCCCTGAGGAGGAGGGTTCAATCGTCCCATCTTTCTTACGAAGAAGGTAGATCATCAGGTCTTGACCATCTGAGAGGTGGAGGCTGAACCAGTCCCATCCTATTTGGTTTGAAGCGAGTTGATTTGAGCCAAATTCGTGATCAAACCATCCAATTCCATTAACATGAAAAGGTTCCCGAGAGAGAGGGGTTTTAATCCTTCCCTCTACTTCATGATCCGTATAGGAATAGTAATAGGAGGCTTGTCCTTTCCCCGGCCCTTTTTGACTGAGTCCATTAAACCCATGGAAGATGAGAGGCTTTCGAGGGTAAAGGTCGAGGGATAGAACCATCTCCTGATTCCGCGCCTCAAGGCTTATCCTTTTTCCCTCCATTTTGGCTCTCCAGTTGAGGAGCCAGATGTCCATCTCCTTTTCAGAGGCTCCAGAAAGTCCTGGTCCTTTGCGAGAGGCACGTTCTGAAAACCAAAATTGTCCTTGAGCAACATCGGTAATAGTAAAATGAGCAAGATAGACATCCCGAATCGACCAGGGAGAGTTTCGATCTCTTGCCTTAGAAAAGAGCCCTTGACGAAAGAAAGTCAGCTGAAACCCGTAGCTTTTCTTTAGAGAGTCGTTAAGATTTCCAGTAAAGTACCACCATTCTGTCCGAAATTCTGGATGAGAACCATGATCTCTCGGAAAGCTCCAATTCCATGCTCCGATGGCCTGCCTCCACTCGTTGGCATTAGCCATGAGGGGGGACACCCAATAGAGACATCCCATCATCATTAAGAAAGACAAAAACTTCAAAAAAGATTTTTCCTTCCAATCCTTCATGCCAAGGCATTACCTGTAGGGCCCGTTTACCAAGCGGACTGTTTTGGATCTATTTAATCCTTCTCAAGCCTCCTTTAATCCCACATTCTTTTAGGGGAGTAAGGTGGTTACTCCTCGCGAATCTGAATCTGAGGATAGGTCCAAAAAACTCTCACCATTGGATAGATGGCTGCACCGATACTGGCAAGAATAGCCGTAATTCCCGTTAAAAGATAGGGTTGCCATGTCGGGAAAAAGAAGATGGTCCAATTAAAACTTCTAAGATTAATCACCTTGATCAGGAGCATCGCCAACACGGTTCCTACTGCCATGCTCAAGAGAAAGCTGAGGAGTCCCATTTCCAAGCTTTCAATCAAAGTCATCCTTGCTACCTGTCTCGTGGAAAACCCTAAGGCACGGTATATTCCAAATTCACGGCTTCGTTCTATGAAAAGGGTTAGAAGGGCTCCTGCTATGCCAAAAAAAGCAACAATGATGGCAATGGCCCGCATCGAGCGAGTGATAGCAAAAGTATGGTCAAATACATCCAGGATGTTTTGGTGGAGCTCAGGACCTGTTAAAACTGGAAGCCCCCTCGCCTCGGCTTTCCTTCTTACCTCTCGAAGAAGTTCTATCCGGCGGGGATGGTCGGGATCGATAAAGATACCAATATTGTTGAGCCTTCGGTCACCAAAGGCCTTGATATAGGTCGATCGATCCATCATAACCAATCCATGCTCCGTGGTATAGTCATAGAAAATAGCTCCTACTCTAAACTTTAGAGGACCCTCTTTCCCCTCCAACGTGATCGTATCTCCTGAGTTTACTCCAAAACGACGAGAAAAACTTTCAGAAACGATGACTCCTCCGCGTTTGACCTCTTCCCAATTTTCATCTCCTCCTTTTAGCCAGCCGAATCGAGCATATTTCTCTAAAACCGAAGCATCCACGGCACTCACATTGATCGACGTATTCCGATATAACGTCTGGACATTTCGATAAGGATGCACCCCGCCCAGGCCTTCCATTTTTTTGATCTCTTCAAAAAAATCCTCTGGCACTTCGGCTTCATCAATCTTTCCGATATAGAGGTCACCTCGTATCTGAGTCCCCATCCACCAGATAAGGGACTCTCTAAAGCTTCCAATCATGACACTCAGGCCTATGGACATGGAGAGAGAGACCATAAAGGCAGCTATGGCTACCCCTGTCCGTCCCAAATTCTGTCGGATATTGCCCGAAGCTATTTTTCCAGGAAGCCCCCCTATTCTTCCAAGAATCTTTTTCAGGAGAGGATGAAGAAGGAGTAAAATGACACCGGTGAGGAGACTGACTCCGAGAATAAAAACAAATACTCCTGCAAACCCCACATACACATGGGATCCTGGGAGAATAAAGAGCATCCCACTTATTAGAAGTATGAGGAGGCCTCCAACAGCAGCTCTTTTCGCCTTTCGAGCGGTTTCGGGAGAGGCGATTCGACCACTTAAGGCTTTGATTGGGTCAGTTCGAATCAATTCACCAAGGGGAAGTGCTCCTCCAAGAAGGCTGGCTCCACATCCTAAACCCATTCCAATAGCCAGAATCCAATTAGACCAGGAGACAGGTTGGGGATGAAGAAAGAAATAGAGGTTGCTGATGCTACTGCCAAGAAGGTCTGTGAGAAAACGGGTCAAGAAATAACCCAAGAAGCCCCCTAATGCCCCACCCAAAAGGCCAAGGATGAAAATTTCGCTAAGAAAGGCGAAAGCAATTTCCAACCGATTTGCACCAATACTTCTTAAAATTCCGGTATCTCGGCGACGACTTACAACGGCAAACATCGCTGTGTTATAGATGAGAAAGACCCCTACAAAAAGGGCAAGTAAAGAGAGGGCTTCAAGATTCAATCTAAAGGCTTGAAGCATTCCAGAAAAGGTCTCTCTCTTCTGACGAGAGGATTGGATGAGGAATCCCTTTTCCCACCTTGAGCGAAAGTCCGATTCGTCAGAGAGGATCAGATCCACCCGGTCGATATAGCCATAAAGGTGATAGAGTTTTTGAGCATGACCGATATCCATGAGGACAAGGGGTTCCCCGGAAGGGTTAGGAAAACTCCCTTTGATAGAGAGAGGACCCTTTTCGGTTTTTAGAATTGGAGGGGAACCTAATGGAAGGGCTTTCTTGAGATGGCTATCGATTAAAATGGCCCTTTCGTCAGTCAAGAAAGAGAAAGGGCCTTCTGGATCGCTCCTCTCTTTGGCCAAAAACTCCACTCTCGAAATCTCTGGACGGATGGTCCTGTCTAAGAAAGGGTCAATCCCTAAGAGGTGAACCGATTCTCCATTTTCGAGACGAAGTCGTCGATCGATGACTGGGGAAAACCACTCCACGGCTGAATCCTGCCCCAATTGAGATAGGAATTCTTCTTCCATGGCTCCCACAGGTCGCTGGATGGAGTGGGTGGCCTTCCCTCTCAAGAACTCAATCGTATTGGTAAAGCTCTTCAAGGCCGCCTGGGCCGAGAGGGTCATTCCCACTACCGCAGCCACTCCACAGGCGACTCCAACAAGTTGAAGGAGACTTAAACTTAATCGTCTCGGGAGATAACGAAGGAAGGATTTTGTAACGATCTTCAATAAAGTCTCTCCTCACAAGAGGTTTCTTCAGTGACGACTCCATCAACCATCCTTAAGATTCGTGTCGCATAACGGCAGGTCAATGGGGAATGGGTGGCCATCATAAGGGTCGTTCCTGATTCATGAGAGGTTCGAGTTAATAATTCGAGAATCTGATTCCCGGTAGTCGTATCAAGGTTACCCGTAGGTTCATCGGCAAGGATGATGGAGGGTTGTTTAACAATGGCTCGAGCGATCGCCACTCGCTGTTGCTCTCCTCCTGATAGCTCGTTTGGGAACCTTCGTTCTTTCCCTTCCAAACCGACTTCTTTTAGAGCCTTTAGAGCCAATTCCGGATCGGGTTTATTGGCGAGCTCGAGGGAGAGATAAACATTTTCGAAAACCGTGAGTGTGGGAAGGAGATTAAAAAATTGAAAAATAAAACCAATCTTTGTCCTTCGTAATGTGGTTCTTCCTTTGTCTCCAAGAGCCTCCAAGTCTTGTCCCTCTATTTCAATCCGGCCTTTCGTGGGTCGATCAAGCCCTGCAATCAAATTAAAAAGAGTACTCTTACCCGATCCACTCTTCCCTAAAAGAGCCACCCTTTCACCCCTTCTGATTTCAAGATAGGTTCCTCGGAGTGCAGCTACACCTGACCCATCCACCTCGTAACTCTTCCACAAATCCGTAACTCGAATAATGGGTTCACTCATCTTTAACTCTGACTCTCCTCTCAGATTAAAATTAGGATCATCGATCCAACATCATAACACATTTTTTGAAATCCCATCAAAGAATAAGGGCTAAGACCAATTGAAAAGAATTCATTGACCTATTTCAGGGGGATAGGTTAAAAAATCCAGTGAATTTTTTCTTCGAGCCTAAGGAGAGGTAGAAATGACGAAGGAGGAGGGAGGGACCTATCCAAGAGGAGGGGCATTAATCGCCATCCATAGCTTCCCTTCTTCCTTCTGGAAGAGGCCTCTATGGGAGAGAAATGAGATGGCATCCTGAGAGAAGGCCACTACGTTTTCGAAGTCAATGATGACCTGATCAATCTTTTCAGAGAGAGTATTCTTTAGTCTTTTAGCCAATTCCTTTGCTCCATGTTGATCCAAGGAACCTTCGAGTTGAATAAATAGGGTTCTAAGCCTTTCATTATAAGTGGAATAGAGTCGAAGTCCCTCTGGAGATTTCTCTCCAAAGGTGAATCCCTTCTCCGCCATTCTTTCTCCTACTCGATGGATCAGATTCCATGTGTTTTGGACTGGGATGGTATCGTTCATCTTCTGAAGGATTTTGGAGAGAGCGGGGAGAGGGCTTTTGGGTGTTCTTTTAGCAATGCTACGATAGGCCATATTGGAGAGGACTCGAGTATAGAATCGCTGTTGGGGGTGGAAAACCCTCTTGACAATGGAACTCCAAGAATAGGTCTCCTGACATACCCAATTAAATCCTCTCTGAAGGGTTTCCTCGGTCATCAACTTGGGTCTGAAGACCACCGTCGCTCCATTGTATTGACTCCAATCCTTGTGGAGAAGCCTTCCCTCTGACTCCATCTTTTGAAATAAACGTGTGCCCGGAAGCGGAGTCAGGAGAAAGAAACTTGGGAGTTCAATCCGATTTTTTTCACAGAATCGGAGGGTTCTCTCAAACACCCCCTCGTCATCATGATCCAATCCAAAGATAAACCCGGCCAGGACCATAATATCGTAATCATGGATCAATTTCAGGGATTCCTCAAATTCATAGGTCCGATTAAAGCTCTTGTTCACCTCTTTGAGGTTCTCTGGAGAAAGGGATTCAATCCCGATAAATAGAGAGACGCAGCCACTTTCTGCCGCAAGCCTTAAGAGTTCTCGATCTCGGGTGAGGGTGAGGCTCGCCTGACTCGCCCACTTCTTCTTCAAGGGCTTCAATCGTGTGAAGAGTTCTTTAGCAAAGAGGCGATTCCCTGCAATATTGTCATCAACGAATACGATAAAATCCCCATTTAATCGGCTGACTTCTTGGATGACTTCCTCGACCGGTCGACAACGATAGGTTTTCCCAAAAAAGTGAGTGACATAACAGAAATCGCACTGATAGGGACAGCCCCTGGTCGTCTGGACACAATGGGTGGTCATGTAGGCTTCCTTCCGAAGAAGATCAATCCTTGGGAAGGGAAGTCCTTTCATAGAGCAGAAGCGGTCTGCCTTGTAGAAGGGTTTGAGCCCCCCTTTCTGAACGTCTTCAAGCACTTCTCTCCAGACCAGTTCAGCCTCACCAATGACGACAGCATCTACATGTTGTTTAGCCTCTTCGGGAAGACTTGAAGCATGGGGTCCTCCCATAACCACAGGAATGCCTCTCTCTCTAAAAGCTCGGGCAATTTCGTAGGCCCTTTTAGAATGCATAATCATCCCAGTGATCCCCACCAGATCCACTTCTTCTTCAAAATCAATGGGCTCCACATTTTCATCGGTGATACGGACTTCGATCGCTGAAGGAGTAAGTGCGGCCAGTGTGGTTAAAGAAAGATGAGCAAACCAGATCGTCTTAATCACCTTTTGAGGATGACGGATCAAAGGATGTTCATAGGCAGGATCAATCAGTCTAATTTTCAGAAAGGGGACTCCTTTAAGCAGGCCAATTTATTAATAACCCATAAATGCTATGAGGTCAATGATGGAGCAGTACAGGTCCTTGAATGGCGATCCAAAACTTTCAGACATGGTTTCTTAATTGTAATTCTATAGGATGTGGATGGAGGTAGACCTGTCCTTTAAGATAGGGTTGATCATATTTTCGGACATAATGTTGGAGAAGAGTGATAGGAACAATCAAAGGAAGGTGCGCCTGACGATAATGTTCGATGACGTCTAAGAGTTCCTTTTTTTCATCCGAAGAGAGCTGTTGCTTAAAATAACCCATCATATGCATTAACACATTGGCATGCTTCTTAGGAGAGGCTTTAAGCTTTAGGGCTTCCATGAGAAGCTTCTGGTATTGCTCAAAAATCTCTGTGAGTGGTCTCCCTTTTGCCTTGGCTACCAGTCTTCCCATCAATGACTCATGCTTCGGACTATGAGACAAAATTAATAATTTATGCTGGGTATGAAACTGGACAAGATTCCCAAGGGTTGGCCTCTTTGCTAAGACCTCTCGCCATCGCTTAAGAGTAAAAACCCTTTCAATAAAATTTTCCCTAAGTTCTGGATCATGAAGCCGTCCTTCCTCTTCCGTAGGAAGCAATGGAAAATGATCCATAAATATTTTTGCAAAAATCCCTACCCCCTTTTTCACTGGCATGCCTTTTTCATTGTACACCCTGACTCGCTCCATCCCACTACTTGGAGACTCACTCTTAAAGATAAACCCGCATAGTTCTTCCTTTTCAAGTTCTTTGACCCGCTTCTTTGCCCATCGAGTCATTCGTTCGGTCATGTCCTGATGGGTCCTTGAGGTAACCAGCCTGGGGGAGTCGGGATTCCCTTCCAGATGCATCGATTCCCTTGGAACTGAAAGGCCACATTCTACCTCCGGGCACACAGGAACATACTCTACATATTGTCCTAAGGTATCTCTGAGGAAGCGATCCAATTTGTGCCCCCCATCGTAACGAACCCTTTGGCCCAAAAGACAGGCGCTAATGCCTAACCTAATTTTTTCCATATCATTCTTTTCTTCCATCCTTTTTTAGTTGGCAGATTCATTTTTCTAAATTATATTTAATTTAGAAGGCCATGTCCAATCTAAGGATTTAAAATAAATTTGGGAGGTTCATGAAGCAAAGAATAAAAGGATTCTTTTTTCCATCTCTGACTCCCAGATTTTTGATTCGGGTGATTTTAGTTGGGTCTCTCTCCTATCTCGTTTTCGGCCATATCCTCACCCCTTTTTTTATTCGAGGCACGAGTATGGAACCAACCTATCGGGATGGAGGATTCAATTTCTGTGTGAAGATCCGCTATCTTTTTTCTGAGCCCAAGAGGTGCGATGTCGTAGCGATCCGTTTTGCAGGGAACCAGAGAATGCTTCTTAAGAGAGTCGTGGCCTTGGAAGGGGAAGAGGTGGAGTTTCGAAAAGGGAAGCTTTTTATCAATGGTAAACCCTTTGACGAACCCTACGTTCAATACCCCTGTGATTGGAATCTTCCTCCCCGTCGAGTGGAAAAAGGATGCCTCTATGTGATAGGAGATAACCGGTCTATGCCAATAGAGGAACATCTTTTTGGACAGACAAGAATTGAAAGGATTGTGGGCTCCCCTTTATGGTAACGATTCGTCATCTCCTCATCGGGCTTATCATTATTCTGGGAGGAGTTCTCTCATGGAAGATTCTTTTCCCGAGCGAGGAGAAAAGGGTTATCCAACGATTCGAGTTGCTCTCTCAATACACCCAAAAGAAAGCTAATGAGGATATTCTTTCCACAGCAAACCGAATCCAGAATCTTAGCCAACTATTTGCAAACCCTTGTGAATTCAGGATCGAGGGAGACCCTTTCTATTCTTTCAGCGGAACGTACACCAGAGAGGAGATTGGAAGTTATGCCCTGCGAGGACGGTCCTATTTTTTAGACCTCTCCCTCAACTTTAGTGAGTATAAGATTAAATTTTCGGATGGGGAAACAGCCCAGGTTCAGCTCATAGGGAGATTGACTGGGAAAACAACCCTAGGAGAAAGAGTAGACGAAGTAAGGGAGCTTCTCTGTATGCTTAAAAAGATAGAAAAGGCCTGGCTTATTGCACGGCTTGAAGTGGTCGAAGTCCTCAAGCGATAAGGTTGAACATGAAGGAGGTCCTGATCCATTTGGCAGGTGGGTTCGATAATTGGAATGGTTTTCATTAGGGAAGGCTTGTTCGCCAAACCAGCCAGGATCTAATTTCCATAGGAGACGTAAAAATATGTTTTTTGAAAAGGGGGAGTTAATCGAGCTTATCTGTAAACATTGTGAATTTTATAAAGAGTCTGAGAAAGATCTGGAGTGTGGAGCCTTTAAGATCCTGAAGGCCCTTCTTGAGAAAGGCCTTATCACACCCGGACAGATTAACGATGTCTTCTCCCAATAGATATTTTATTCTCTCTCCCCATAGCACATTAAAACATCTCGAAGAGCCCTATCTCTATGATATCGAACGGGATGAACTCTATGAATTGAGTTGGGACGCCTTTCAGTTCTTCATCCGTTGTGCTCGCGGTGAGACCCCTGAATTCAAAAAAGAGGATGAGCCTTTTATCGAATATTGCCTTTCCGAGAATCTCATTAAAACCTCCGAGGTGCCGGTTAAAAGAGAATTAAAAATTCGTCCCTCTCCTATCCCCTCCCTTCGCTATCTTGAACTCCAGATCACGGATCGTTGTAATCTCCGATGCCGACACTGTTATCTCGGAGAAAGTCACTATGAGGACCTTCCTCTTGAAAAAATCCAGCAGATTTTGAAGGAGTTTGAGGAGATTCAGGGGCTAAGGCTGTTGATTTCTGGGGGAGAGCCAATTCTTCATCCCCGTTTCTGGGAACTCAATGAGATCCTGAGAGATTATGAATTTCGTTCCATTCTCCTTTCCAATGGGACACTGATTACAGGAGAGATCGCTCAGAGGCTTAAGGTTCATGAGGTCCAGTTGAGCCTCGATGGGATGAAAGAGGGGCATGAAGCGTTGAGAGGAAAGGGAACATTTGAAAAGGTCCTTCGAGCCATAGATTTCCTAAAAGAGGCCAATATCAGGGTTTCCATCGCAACAATGATCCATCGGAACAATCTAAAAGAGTTTGACGAGTTAGCCTCCCTCATCCAATCCAGAGAGATTGAAGAATGGAATGTCGATGCCCCATGTCTGGCAGGAAGGCTCGAAGAAAATCCCGAGCTCTGGGTTACCCCCCGAGAAGCGGGACCCTATTTTCAATATGGATTTGGAGGTGGATTTCATGGTTCCGAAAAAAATACTACCTGTGGAGCCCATCTTTGTGCTATAATATCAAATGGTCAAGTTTGTAAGTGTGGTCTTTTCAGTGAGCAGCCTGTGGGATCGATCGATGAGGGACTCCGAACATGTTGGGAGCGTATCCCTCGAATTCAAATAAGAGAGCTGAATTGTAAATGTTCTCAACTCGATGACTGTAGAGGTGGATGTCGTTTTCGGGCAAGATATTTTGGAGACATTTATCAACCCGATCCCTTTCAGTGTTATGCAAGGGGGGTGTTGAAAGGAGGTGAGTGAGATGAGGATCAAGAAGGTGCTAAAGAAATTGGCCACCACTTGCAAATGCAAAGCGTCCTGTTAGGGTCTATTCCGGAACTCTTTTCAAGAAGGAAAGGGTTCCCTTAATCAGAGGATAGAGATTCTCTGAAAGATTTATACAGGTCCGAAGATCTGTGGGGATAGACCCGAAGGGAAGCGGAGGAATGGGTGTTCCCCCTTCTCTTCTGAAAAAGAGGGGAGGGGGATTTTTTTAAACATGTACCTTGGAATAGACTTTCTCATTGATTCAACCTTTCATCTTTATATCGTAGAGATCAATGTGGGTCTTCCTGGTGGAGCCCAGGAGTACGATCGGGCTCATCGAGTCTACCGGGGGAAAACCTCCGATATCTTTTCAAAGATTGAGGAGATCTCTTTAAGGGTATATGGCCAACCATTTAAGGACTATCTTCATGGCCTCCCATTTATTGAGAGCCTCAAACCCTTCAAGATCTGGATAGATGGACAGGGCCCACTCCCCCGAAAATTTCATCCTGCTCTAAGACTTGAGGACAAATGGGTTCAATACCAGGTCGTCTCTTCCATTGTTCCTATGCCCCAAACCATTCTCTTTGATCCTCCGCATTTTTCAGAAGCAGAGACCTTTTTAAAAAGAATGGGAAGGATAGCACTTAAACGCCGCCTGGGAAGAGGAGGGAGAAATTTTAGAATTATTTCTGATCCGGATACGCTGAGGCAATTGAATATTGAGAATCGTTTTTTCCTTCTCCAGCAATATATTAAATCAAAAGTAGAGGGGTATGTATTTTCCATAAGGGCAGTGGCTTTTGGAGGGGAGTTCCTCTGTATGTATGCCAATCTCTCCCATCGAGACTATTCAAATCACGGAATCATCACCTTGGTCTCAGAAGGAGACCATTTTGGACTTGGGAATCCCACCTTTCAAACCACCCTCTTTAATCAAAAATCCTGGGAAGCTGAAATCTGGTTTGGTGAAACCTATCCTTCTTATCTTTATCATAACCTCTTCGAAGACGAAGTCGCCAATACGACGTTATACTTACCGGAGGCACTCTATCGAATGATTGAGCATCTCTCTGTAAAAATAGAGCGTTATTACGAAGGATTAAACCTTTTGAATTTACCCAAGGCCTGCTTCGAATTGGATTCCGAAACAAGAAAAAATCTCTAAGATTGAATAATTTAATAAAAATGGATATAAATAAGCCGTTTTTTATCTGATCCTAATGGGCGTGAATCGAAATGAAACCCTAAATTTAAATGAGTTTAGGAGAAAAGGGAAAAGAAACTTGGTTAGTTATTCTTTTCGGGGAGTTTCTGAATGAATTGTTCGATCGTTTTCTGATACTGAAGGAGAGTAGATTCATAATAGGCAACCTTTTTCTCCAGATCCGCAATCTTTAATCTCAAGGCCTCCCTCTCTCCTCGCATTCGAATCCCAACAAAAAGGAAGACCACCAGTAAAAGCATTAAAACGATGAAAAAGGGAGCGGTGTAATTTCTTCCCGTTCTGATCAGGATCTCCATTTGACAATGGGGACATTTCATTGCTCTCCCCCCTTTTAGATTATCTCAAGTGTCTTTTTGATTGGATCATCTCATCGAGAATTTCAACCGCCCTTCTGGCAAAGGCTGGTTCACTGATATGGAGATCGATCTCTTCGATGGGGATTTGAGGGCTGAGCCTCCTCCTTAACTCCTCCACAAAGATCTGGTTGGTTTCAGGATCGAAGAGCTCATTGCCGGGTTTGTCTGCTTCGGACCATCCTTTCAGAGGGATCAACACATGAGTGAGGCCTGCCGATTTATTCAATTTCTCTGCAATCAGATTGGCAAACGTTTTCATCTCTTCCGGTCCCATCCGTACACAGAAACGAATATCATGGGAATGAATCTTTCTCCCTTTCAATTGCCCGGGCATGGGATAGAAGGGACTAAATACGGCATTATCCAGTCCCCCTGGAGCAATGACTTGAGGGACTCCCATTTTCCCTGCGGTCTCCAAACGGTTCGGACCAATCCCACGACAATACCCTCCAAACATCTCATCTGCAAATTCATGAAGGGTAAAATCGAGGACCCCCTCGATCATTCCCTGTGCTAATAGCTCTTCCATCGCCATTCCACCACATCCATTGGCATGGAAGGAAATCATCTCATACCCTCTTTCCTGAAGGAGGGGTTCGGCATTCAAGGCGCAGAGGGAATTGATCCCATAGGCTGTCACTGCTATCATCGGTTTTCCTTGAGGAATCTTACTCCCCCTCTCCATCATTCCATAGATGGCATAGGCAGCCTGGCTCAGGATGAACCGAATAAATTCGTTGAGTCCAAGTAAATCGGCGACGGAATGAAACATCACGATATCCTTTGTGCCCACATATTCTCGGATATCGCGGGAGGCGACGGTGGAGAGGACTAATTTGGGAAGACCGAAGGGAAGGGATCTCATAATATAGGTCACAATCGCTGTTCCGGTTCCTCCGCCCATCCCGAAAATCCCATCCAATTTGCCTTCCCTGTAGAGCCGGGTGGCCAGGAGTGCCCCTCCTTCTTGGACAGCCTTGATCGCCAAAGAGCGATCGTTTCTCTTCCATAGATCTTTTAGATGAAATCCTGCAGCCTCTACCACTTCGTGGCGGGTGATGTCTGGAGGAGTCAAAGGTTCACCTAAAATCCCCACATCCATCACCCATGGATGGATCCCCAGACTCTGGAGATGTTCCTTGACATAGGCCACCTCCCTTCCCTTCGTGTCTAAGGTGGCAACGATGAGGAGTTGTTTTCCCATAAGAGTTTTATTTAGAAGATCTTCCCTTCAGTCTTCTCGCAATCTCAAGGACCGTCTCAACGTAAGGTTCACTCCGGTTATAAGTCCAGAGAACCCTTTTTTGTCCTTCAAGGGAGAGGTTCCGTTTC
>JBBIMX010000043.1:16659-25615 GCA_037444165.1 Deltaproteobacteria bacterium
AGTGTTCAAACCCTTTTGAGGGAAGGGCAAAATTGATATAACTGGAAGGGATAAATTGGGCCATTCCCAGAGCCCCTGCATAGGACCCATAGACTTCAAGAGGATCGATCCTTTCCTCAAGGATGATCTTTAAGAAACACTTGAGTTCATGATAGGCCCATTCTGCCCTTCGCTTTGCAAAGCTCTCCAGCCATTCAAACGAAAGATCGGGAAGATATTCTCGAAGGAGGTCATAATTTCTTCGAAGATTTTCTTGAGAATTTAGGAGGGAAAGACTGGCAAGGGTTGGAACGACCCGATGCCTCCCGATATTCTCACCGAATCGGGATTCGATGAGAAGGATAGCGACTACAATCTCTTTGTCCACCTGAAACCGCCTCTCCATTTTCTTCAATGCCCTTAAATTTTCATAAAGGAAACCTTTTGCTTGAAGGAGGGATTCGGGTCTTAAAAATTTTTCATATCGGGATGGATCCTCTTTGGCTCCGAGATAAATACTGAGTGTGGCAGGTTTATACTCAGCCCTTGGGTCTCCCAGGATTTTGGTAACAAAGGCAAGATCAAAACCATCCTCGACGAGACGTTGGATCAACGATTGATAAAAAGAGAGATTTCCGGTAGAATCATTACAAAGTGGGACTGTCAGGGTGAGGAGAGAAAGGAGAATGGGTAAGAAAAAGGACCAGCCTCTTTGCATCATTTCGAGTCTAACAATTTCTTTTTCATTTTTCAATCTCCTCTAAAAATCCTGGGATATCCTTTTAAGACCCCGTAGGTCTATGATAAGAATTTTGGTTTTTTTTATTGGTCTTTCCTTGACCCTTTTACAATTTCCTTTTGGCCCACCCCCTCCTGAGGAACCCAAGGAGAAGCCCTCTCCGGTCAAAGGGTGGTGGGAGTTGAGGTACTTCGGGGTTCCCCCCAACCACTATTCAGAGGCAGGGAAAGGGGTCATTAAAGTCGAGAGTTTAGGAAGCCGGTCCTCTCTTTTTAAGGAGGTGCGAGACAAAGAGAAAGGTTTTCCTATTCTTTCGTGGAGGTGGAAGATTTCTAATGTGGTCCGATCAGCAATTGAAACAAGAAAGGACCGTTTTGATGCAGCCGCGAGAGTGATGGTGGTGTTTGGAAAAACCCCGAGCTTCAGCCCTTTTGGGAGAGAGCCCATTGGGTTAAAAATTGAATACATCTGGGCTACCCACCTTCCCAAAGGGGATCTCTTCGACCATCCAGGAGAGAGGAATTGTAAGGTCTTTGTTTTAGAATCGGGGGAGGCCAAAGTGGGACAATGGATCGATGAGGTAAGAAATCTTCATCATGATTTTAAAAAGGCCTTTGGAAAGGATCCCGAGGGGGTATTAGCCATAGGGATTCAAACCGATACGGATCATAGCAATGAAATGGTCACAGCCTATTATACTGAACCTCGCCTCAAAAAGAGATGAAACTCTCAATTAGGGGAGAGAATTGAATTTCAGAGAGGAGACGAGAGTCGGAGAGGGGGAGGGTTAATTTTCATTTGAAAAGGAAGGATGGAGCAGTTTCATTTCTTCAAGTTCAAGGGCAAGGAATTCCCACAGTTGGGTCAACTGTCTGACCTGCTCCTTGGTCTGTTTCTGAGCCTCAATGGTTTCGTAAGCCTCTTTCTGATTCAGGTAGAGATTTGGGTCCGAAAGTCTTTGATTGAGTTGGTCAAGCCTCCTGGTGGCCTCCTCGAGAGATGTTTCCACTTCGTTAAATCTCTTCTGCAGGCTTGACCATTGCCTCCGAAATTGATCTATCTCTTGGGCCCTCCTTCGCCGTTGCTCTTTAAGTAGGCTCTTCGTCCCTTTTTTTTGCGGGGGTGGTTCTGAAACGTCTTTTTCAGATGCTGAAACTTGCTGTTTTTTATAGAGATAATAGTCATAGTTTCCAGGATAGAGATGGAGACGGCCATTTTCGATTTCCATCACCTTATTGGCTACTTCGTTAATGAGATGGCGGTCATGGGTAATAAAACAGAGGGTTCCTGGAAACTGTTTTAGAGCTTCCTCCAAAACGTTTCGGGATGGGATATCCAGATGACTGGTAGGTTCATCGAGGAGAAGGAAATTGGCGGGTTTAAGGAGCATCTTGGCTAAAATCAGGCGACTTTTCTCTCCCCCACTTAAGACCGATACTTTCTTTTCAATCTCCTCCCCCCTAAACAGAAAAGTTCCCAAGAGGGTTCTCAATTCCGTTTGACTTTCCTCCGTGGCCACGCTGAGAAGTTCTTCGTAAACCGTATTTTCAGGGTTAAGAAGATCAAATTGATGCTGGGCGAAGTAGGCCCGGGTGACCTCTTTTCCTAAAATTACCTCCCCTTCTTCAAACTCGAGAATTCCGGCCAAAATTTTTAGAAGAGTCGATTTCCCTGCCCCATTGGGTCCCACTAAGGCTACCTTATCTCCTCGGTACAGGGTGAGATCAATTCCTTGGTACACCAATGTCTCTCCATACCGCTTATGGAGGTTCTTTACTTCTATCACCTTATGGCCACTCCGTTTAGGAGAAGGGAATTGAAAATGGATCGTTTTTTCCTCTTTGGGGAGTTCAATCCGCTCCATTTTTTCAAGCCTCTTGATTCGGCTTTGTACCTGTCTCGATTTTGTATTCTTCGCTCGAAATCTCTCGATGAATCTTTCGATTTGTTCTATTTTTCGTTGTTGAGCTTTAAACGTGGCCTCGAGAATTTCCCGGCGGGAGGCTTTTTCCTTCATATAGAAATCATAGTTTCCTGAATAGAGATGGATCTGCTCGTTTTCTATCTCTGCAATTCGATTGACCAGATGATTCAGGAAGACCCGGTCATGGGAGATAAGGATCATGGCTCCTGGGTAGTTGATCAAAAACTCTTCGAGCCAGATAAGGGAGGATAGATCCAGATAATTGGTGGGTTCATCCAAAAGAAGGAGATCTGGAGATTGTAGAAGGATTTTCCCGAGGGCGACTCTCATCAGCCATCCCTCGCTTAACTCCTCCGTCCTCCGAGAAAAATCCCTCTCTTTAAAACCCAATCCCTTAAGAATCTGTTTCGCTTCTGCTTCTAACCCATATCCCCCGAGGAGGGCATATCTCTCCTGAAGCCTCCCGTACTCTTTGGCCAGTTTCTCCTGTTCCTTTGGATCCTGGATGGAAGAGAATTCTTCCTCCAAGACCTTCATCTTATCCTCAAGGGAAACAATATCTTCGGCTCCCTTTAAGACTTCTCCAAGAACGGTGTTCCCTTTCAAGGGAATCACCTCTTGAGGAAGATATCCAAACCGAACTCCTTTAGCAATGAGGATCTCTCCATGGTCAATGGATTCTTCTCCTAAAATAATCCTTAAAAGAGTGGTTTTTCCGGAACCGTTGGGTCCGATAAGGCCAATCCGGTCTCTTACCCCGATCTGGAGAGAGACGTCTTTAAAGAGGATTTTACCGGAAAATTGTTTCTGGAGATTTTGAAGTGTAATCATTTAAGAATGGAGATTCTTAATCATACTTTTTATCATATTTATCAAAATTGTAACCCGCTTTCTTATAGTCTTCCAAGGCACGGACCCTTAGATCCTCCCGTTTTGTTTTTTCAGCCTCTTTATCGGCAAGCTCTGCCGCATGACTCCATTTTCCCTCTTTCTCATATTCCCTTATCTTTTTTTCGGTTTCAGTGACGGGGCTTCCTTTAATCACTACCGTGGGAGCAAAAAAGACTCTATAAACTGGATTTTTACATCGGGGGCATTGAGTTAATGGAGATTCACTCATCCGTTGAACGATTTCAAACCCCTTCTGGCAGTATTCACAGCTTTTCTCCACCTCCACAGCTTTATAAGCGTAAGTGGGCATCTTCACCACCTCCGATTAAATAAATAATATGAGGATTTGAATTGTCAAGGATTTAAAAGGAGACCTCTGAAAAAGTATTTAAAACGTATTTTTATAGACTGGGGAGGTGGGGTGGAGAGGCATTCGAAGGGTTTGGAACCCTACCTCCCCAGTCTTTCTATGACTTTTTCAGGGCTCTCAAAAGGGAATTTCTGAATCAGTGGGGGATTACCTCAAAAAAAGAGAAAATGGTTGACTTGAAATTTCTAATATGTTAATAAAATCACAATTTTTCTACCTAAAATCAAAGGAAAAAATTCTGTTTTAATTTTAATAAGATAAACTTATCATGGTGAGGGCGATATGAAATTGAGATTAAAAAAATCTTTTCTCCTAATTTTATCTCTGTCAATACTTATAATTTTAATCATTGGCTCTATTGGAATCGTCACCCAAGGGGCTGAGAAGAAGGAGGGCATCAAAGCCGCACCTTTAACTAAACCTCCTGAAGCTCTTCCAAAAGGAGAGAAATTTATCATCAAAGGACGGGAATACTGTTATGAATGTATCGACAACTCTGAATGTCTTGGGTGTCATACAAAGATTAATGAGAGAAAGTTTGCCCAATCGGTTCATGGCGCCAATTCATGCAATAGTTGCCACTGGGATATCACGGATATCAAAGACCATCTTAAAGCCAAAGGGGCAAGGATTCATGCAGAACCAGTGACCTGTCATCGATGCCATAAAAAAGAGGGAGCGGAGCATTATGCAAGTGCCCATTTTATCAATGACATCCAGTGTAAAGACTGCCATAAGGATATCCATGAAATGACACCCTGGAAGGGGGATAAGGCAAGGGTCATTCAGAAATGCACGACTTGTCATGAAGATGATGGTTATTCTGAAAGTGTCCACGGGAAATCGGTTCTTGCCGGAAACCCGGATTCGGCTGCATGTCACGACTGTCATGGCCTCCATAAGATTCCGATTTTAAAAGGAGATGATCCCCAGGCCATTCAATTTCGGAAAGAGTTCCATACCGAGGTTTGTCAAAAATGTCATGGGGACAGGGAGATGATGGAGCGAAACAGGGTATTTCTTATCGCGACCCAGACCTATTATGAAAGCTACCATGGGAAGGTGGAACACTTAGGTTATGCAAGGCTGGTTGCCGGTTGTGCCGACTGTCACGGATTCCACAGTCTCTTACCGAGGGATGATCCAAAATCCTTGATCTCAGACGAGCGGCTCATCGAGACCTGTGGAAAGTGTCATCCAAGAGCCAATGCCAATTTTGTGAAATGGATTGCCCATGCCACCCATAATGATCCTGAACGGGAACCTGTCCTTTACGCGGTCTATGTCATCATGACCGGTCTGCTTGTGTCCGTCTTTGGCGTTTTTTGGCTTCATACCTTCCTGTGGTGGAGAAAGGAATTCTGGGAAAGAAGAGAGCTTCGTGCAAAAGGAATCTTCTTCCCTCTTCATGTAAAACCTGATGAGGCAGGCCAGATCTATCGCCGATTCAGTCCCTTTGATATCATTCTCCATTTTACGATGATGGTCACCTTCATTGGCCTCGTGCTTACGGGACTTCCCTTGAAATTTTCTCATGCCCCCTGGGCAAGCGGACTCATGCACTTTTTAGGAGGAGCAAAAATCGCAGGGTTAATCCATCGGATCTGTGCGTCCATCACCTTCGCCTATTTTGGAACGACTCTGGTCTATATCATTTATTTTCTCTTCTTTAAGAAGTTACCTGGAAATCCCAATCCAATTCAGAGGCTCTTCGGTCCTGATTCCCTCTGTCCCCGCTGGAAAGACGTTCAGGATATCGTGGGGATGATCCGTTGGTTCTTTAACAAAGGTCCCAAACCCCAATTTGATCGATGGACCTACTGGGAGAAGTTTGATTTTCTGGCCGTCTTCTGGGGGATGTTTGCAATCGGGCTTTCAGGATTGATGCTCTGGTTCCCTGAGTTCTTTACCATCTTTCTTCCTGGATGGGTGCTCAATATCGCTACAATTGTCCACTCTGATGAAGCCCTTCTGGCCTCTGGGTTCATCTTTACCGTTCATTTCTTTAACACCCACTTTAGGCCATCAAAGTTTCCCATCGATACGGTCATCTTCACTGGAAAATTTCCAAAATACGAATTGGTGGAGGAGAGACCGGAACAATACAAACGCCTGATGGCTGAGAAAAGACTTGAAACCTATCGCGAGAAATATCCCAGTGTCCTGGCAGATCTCTTTTCAAATCTCATCGGATTTGCCATGCTGGCCATCGGGCTTCTCTGTATCTTCCTGATCGGTTGGGAATTCCTCAGATAAAGGGATTGGAAAGGTTATCGGGTGTATCTCTTTTCTCCTGCCCGAATTTCAATGGGAAGCCAGTTCTCTTCAGGAGCGAAGGGGCAGGTATATTTTTCATTATATTCACAGAAGGGGTTATAGGCACGATTGAAATCGATAAGCACTTGACCCTTGGGTAAGGGTTCAATATAAAGATACCGGCCTTTGGGGTAGGTTTCTTTTTCTGAGGTTTTGTCCTTAAAAGGAAGAAAAAGCTCTCCCCCTCCAAGGGGTCGATAGATCTGAAGGATATACTCTTTTCCTTCCAGTTTAAACCTAAAACGACCAAATTTCACATATTTTCTTCCTACCTCCCTATTCGTTGGAAGGGTGACATAAAGGGGCTTGGGCTCTAACGGATACTTTTCAATCCCTCCCACAATTGCATATTTCAGGTCGATCGGATAATAAATAAGCCCTTTAAACCTTTTCCGCTCTGTCTCATTGAGAGGAGAGTTGGGGTGCTCCTTGAAGAATCTATCCCTCTCTGCCCTAAAGACTTTCAATTTTTCAATCCTATTCTCCAGGGGGTTCTCATCCTCTTTCGAAAAGGGAAAACTCGCTTCGCTCGTGAGGAAAAGAGCAAGATAAAAAAACAAAGGGAGGATCATTTTCCAGGTGAAACTTTCTTCTTTAAATCTAACTTTCTTAAAGATAATGTGAATCTCCATCCTTCATCATGAGGAGAAAACCAAATTCTCTCCTATCCCCATTTTTTATAGCCCTATTCCTCGGGTTTCGATTCATAAATTCTTCTCTTGATCTGACCGATCTGTTTCGTGACGGGAATCTCTTTGGGGCATACCTCTGTACATTTCCAAAAGGTCTGACACCCCCATGCCATGTGTGGCTGATCTAAAAGCTCAAGCCTCTCTTTTGTCCCCTCATCTCTCGAATCAAAGAGATATCGAAAAGCCCTTACCAGAGCCGCAGGGCCCACATAATCCTTCGTCCCTTCATTTTGATGGACGGGACAAGAAGCCGTACAGCAACCCCAAAGAATACAACGAATCGCCTCCTCAAATCGTTGGTGTTCTTCAGGAGACTGCCTCCTTTCTATCTCAGGAGGAGGAGTATGGGTGATCAAGTAGGGTTTGATGGAATGATATTTTTCAAAGAATGGATTGAGATCCACTACCAGATCTTTCACCACCTTGAATCCGGGAAGGGGCTCGACCAGGACCTCTTCTTGAAAACTTCGGGCCATTTTCTGACAGGCCAATCCACAGATCCCATTAATTCTCATCGCATCTGAGCCGCAACTCCCATGGCCACAGGACATTCGGAAGGAGAGCGTGGGATCCTGTTCCCAGCGAATCCGATTGAGACAATCGAGAAGTCGATCCGTTGGGCTGGTCTCCACTTCAAAAGTCTGATAGTAGGGACCTTTATCCTTTTCCGGGTCGAAACGAAAAATCTTCAATTTCAGAAGCATGGGTCACCTTAATAGCTCCTTGCCTCGGGTTGAAACCGTGTGATCCTGACAGGCTTATATCTCACCTCGAGCTTTTTTGGAGTGTGAAATATAAGGGTATGTTTTAAATAGGAGCGGTCTGCTCGGTGAGGAAAGTCTTCGCGCCAATGGGCTCCTCTGCTTTCTCTCCTGTTCAGAGCACTCACCAGAATGGCTTCAGCGAGATCGAGTTGATGGCCCAACTCAATGACTTCCATCAATTCATAATTGAAAGACATCTTTGAATCGAAGACCCTGACCTCTCGATACCGTTCTTTTAAAGACTGAATTTCCTCTATCCCCTTCTTTAAACCTGCTTCATTTCGGAAGACTGATCCATACTCCATCATGACGGTTTGCATCCGTCTTCGAATTGGGTCGCTCTTCTCCTTCCCTTGATTCAATAACCTCCTTATCACCATGGAGGTCTTCTCCAGAGGTTCCTCTGAAAGGGAAGGGATATCATACTGGAGAGCCTCTCTTTTCATCGCTAATCCACTTCTTCTCCCAAAGACGAGGAGATCAAGCAAGGAATTACAACCCAGTCGATTTGCCCCATGAAGAGAGACACAGGCACATTCCCCTGCGGCATAGAGTCCAGGTGCAATTGAGCCCCTCTCATCTGTGAGAACCCTTCCTTCTAAATCCGTTGGAATTCCTCCCATCATGTAATGGCAGGTAGGCTGGACAGGAATGGGTTCATAAACAGGGTCCACTCCTAAATAGGTCCTTGAGCAAGAGGCAATTTCCCAGAGTCGTTTTTCAATGATCTCTTCCCCTAAATGGGTCAGATCCAGATGCACATAGTTTCTTCCTTCAATTCCCCTTCCTTCTCGAATTTCTCTCACGATGGCCCTGGAGACCACATCTCCTGGTGCCAGTTCTTTCATTTTGGGAGCATAGCGTTCCATAAATCGCTCACCCAGCCTATTTCTAAGAATCCCACCCTCTCCTCTTGCCACTTCGCTTATTAGTATCCCAAGAGAGTAAAGACCCGTTGGATGAAACTGGACAAATTCCATATCCTCAAGCGGGATCCCTGCCTGGAAGGCAAGGCTCATCCCATCACCGGTCGAGGCAAAGCTGTTTGAAGTGGTTTTATAGATTCTTCCACAGCCACCGGTTGCCAGTAGAATCGCCCTCGAGCGTAATAGATGGAGTTGTCCGCTCGAAAGATCATAAATCACTGCTCCTCCATACCTCTTTCCATCAAGGACCAGCGAGAGGAGATAATGTTCCGGATAAAATTTGATCTGGTAGCGAAGGCACTGCTCATAAAGGGTGTCAAGAATCACTCTCCCTGTGCGGTCCCCGGAATAGCAG
>JBBIMX010000044.1:0-24876 GCA_037444165.1 Deltaproteobacteria bacterium
AAAATTATCTAATCAATTTTACCCAATAAAGCTATATTATTTTTGAACACCCTCTCCTACCTTTTCTCCTTTTAAGAAAGGAAATGAAGTGACATCACGACCCGCAGGATAACGTTTCCATAAACTCCAGCGACTACATCATCCATCACGACACCATAGCCGCCTTTTAACCTCTTTTCCAGATAACGAATGGGAAAGGGTTTTAGGATATCAAAAAAACGGAAAAGTAAAAATCCCACCCCCATGGATGGAACTGTTTTAGGAATCCAGAGCAGAGTAATGAAAAAACCCAAAATTTCGTCAATCACAATCCTTGGATCATCTCTTCTTCCGAAGATAGACTCTGCCTTCTCTGAAATCCAGCTCGAAAGAAAGAAGAAGGTAAGAAGCATCAATTCATAAAAGGGAGAGGGTATCTTGGAAAGAAAAGACTCTATGGGAATGGCGAAAAGGGTGGCCCATGTTCCAGGGGCAATGGGGAGATACCCTATACCAAAGCCGGATGCCCAAAAGAGGATGAAAAATTTCATTTCAGGATTAGACAGACCGGGTCAAATGGAACCCTTGGTTAAACGGATAGCCTTGGTCAAATCGATCTGACCGGTATAGAGAGCTCTCCCTATAATCACCCCAATCACCCCATCGGATTCTAAGGTCAGAAGTGTCTCTATCTCTTCAACCCTGGAGATCCCTCCTGAGGCAATCACGGGAATAGAAATGGCACGAGCGAATTGCTGGGTAATCTGGAAGTTCAAACCTTTCTCCGTCCCGTCTCTCTCAATATCTGTAAGAATGATAGAATCAAGAGGCATCCCTTCATACTGCCTGGCCAGTTCTATGGCTTCTATAGAGGCCACCTTCTTCCATCCTTCTACAGCAACCTTTCCGTTCTTTGCATCGATTCCAAGGATCACCTTTTTGGGATATCGTCTGCAGGCTTCTTCGATAAGAAGTCGATGATGAAGGGCTGCTGTTCCAAGAATGATCCACCCCGCGCCAGCTCGAAAATAGGCCTCCATCGTTTCGAGGTCCCTTATCCCACCTCCCACCTCTATCGGGATTGGAATCGCCTCTATCATTTCTTTGATCAAATCGAAATGGGAGGGCTTTCCCCTCACCGCTCCATCCAGATCGACCACATGGAGCCTCTCTGCCCCTTTCGATACCCAATGCTTCGCCATCTCGATGGGATTCTCTGAATAGACGGTCTCCAGATCCATCCTCCCCTGCGAAAGTCTCACGCATCGGCCTTCTTTTAGGTCAATCGCGGGAATAACGATCATCTCATCTCCTCCAGTTCAGTGGGGCCAGGAAGTCTCATCAACCTCTCATCCATTCCAACGCTGGCAAGTTCTTCAGCAGTTAACCACCGGGCTTTCCTTCGTAGGAAGGAGCCGAATTTAAGAAGATTCTCACTCAAGGGCCTCTGAACCTCATCCATTCGACCGCTCCAGACTTCTCTCCCATCTCTTAGGCGAAAGAGGTGAAGATCAAAAGCCACAGAAGCAGGACGCTCAGCCCCCCATGAAGATCCAACCCTCTCTTCGAAACGAAAGAGTAACCCGAGGAAGAGAAAATCCCCCCCTAACTCCCTCCCCAATCCGATCGAAGAGGATCGAATCTCTCTTTTAAAAAGAACCCTATCTTTCTGAAGGAATGCCTCTTCAACCTTTTCCAAAGGAAGGGGTTCGAAGACACCTTTCTGGGACATCTTTTGATAGAGGAGTCTTGTGAGGAGATGTTGGGAGCCATGAAGAATCTCTCCTCGCCGGAATACGGTATGGCAAATTGGACACACGGGGTCCTTTTCAATAAGGAATGGGAGGATGACCAAACGGGGTTTACCTTCGGCCAAAACCTCCTGGTTTCCTGAAGCTCCAAAAAGAAAGAAAATCCATAGAAGGAAAACAAAAACCTTCCTCATCTCTTATCCCCTATCCTCTTTGCATCCTCTAAGAACTGGGAAATCCCACGATCGGTCAGAGGATGCCTCACCATCTGTTCCAGAATCGCAGGGGGGATGGTGACAATTTCGGCTCCCATCCTTGCCGCCTCAATGACATGGATGGGATGTCTTACACTGGCTACAATAATTTGGGTTTGAAACTCATCGTAATTCTGATAAATCTCCCGAATCTGTTGAATGAGTTCAATACCATTGAAGCTGATATCATCTAATCTCCCCAAAAAAGGGCAGATATAAGTGGCACCCGCCTTTGCGGCCAGAATGGCCTGGCTGGGGCTAAAGATCAAAGTCACATTGGTCTTAATCCCTTCTTGGGAAAGGCTCCTCACCGCCCGCAACCCCTCCTGAGTGACGGGAATTTTGATGACTATCTCTTCTCCCCAAGTCGCTAAGACCTTTGCCTCCCTTAGGATCTCTTCATACGTGGTGCCTGTGACCTCCACATTTATAGGACCTTTTACCTCTTCAGAGATCTTTCGAATCAGGGTTTCGGGATTCTCTTTTTCTTTTGCCAAAAGGGTTGGGTTTGTCGTCACTCCATCCACCAACCCCAAGGCCTTTGCTTTTTTAATCTCCATTAAATTTGCGGTATCGATAAAGATCTTCATCCTTCGCCTCTCCTTTCCCCCCTGCTCCATTGCCTGCCCAAGGCACGTTATATTTCTAAGCGATCCCCCAGTTTCTCACCATTTCATGGATGGCCTTAGCCTGCCTGAGAAGGGCCTCCATCTCTTGAAGAGGAATCATACTGGATGCGTCACAGAGGGCTTCTCTGGGGGTGGGATGGGTTTCAAGAAAGAGTCCATTACAGCCAACTGCCACTGCTCCTCGAACAAGATAAGGAACAAACTGGGGGCTTCCTCCCCTTGGATCCTCACTTGGAATCCCGTAGTTTCGAACCACATGGGTTGCATCGAAAATAACTGGACATCCAATCTCTTGCATGATGGGGATGGAACAGAAATCTGAGATAAGTCTATTATATCCAAAACAGGTTCCCCGCTCCGTAAGAAGGACCTGATGATTTCCTGTGCTATAAACCTTTCTCACCGCTCCGGCCATATTCTCTGGGGCCATGAATTGTCCTTTTTTGATATTTACAACCTTTCCCGCCTCTCCCACTTTGATCAAGAGAGAGGTCTGTTGACAGAGGAAGGCCGGAACTTGAATGACATCCAGGACCTCTTTGGCCTGATCCACATCCTCCATTCGATGGACATCCGAGAGCACAGGAATTCCAAACTCTTCCTTCACCTTCGAAAGAATCCTCAGCCCTTCCTGAATCCCTGGTCCTCTGTAGGCTTTTTCTGAACCCCGATTATCTTTTTCGTAGGAGGCTTTAAAAATATAAGGAATCTTCAAGGACTCACAGATTCTTTTTAACTCTCCGGCAATCCTGAGGGCCAATGCTTCACCTTCAAGGATGCATGGCCCTGCGATCAGAATCATCGGATTCCCCTTTCCAATTCGAATCTCTCCAACCCTTACCTCATTCATCTCTCACTTCTCCCCTTAAAGGATTCCCTTTGTGGAGGGAATCCTTTTTATTCGTTCGTCCCATGAGACCGCTTCTCTCAAGGCTCTTCCTACCCCTTTAAAAACAGCCTCCACCATATGGTGGCTATTCCTTCCATAAAGAAGATTGATATGAAGGGTAAACTTCCCATGGTCAGAGAAGGCTTTGAAGAACTCCTCCACTAACTCAAGATCAAAAGTTCCTATCCTGGATCTCTTTGGCTTCATATGAAAGACGAGGCAAGGCCTCATGGAAAGGTCTAACGCTACTGAGGCCAGGGTCTCATCCATTGGAATCAAAGCCCCCCCAAATCTCCGAATCCCTTTCATCTCTCCCAATGCCTTCCGCACCCCTTCGCCCAGACCGATGCCTACATCCTCTACAGTATGATGGGCATCCACCTCTGTGTCTCCCTTCGCTTGAAGGGTAAGGTCGATGGCACTATGATAGGCGAATAATTGAAGCATGTGGTCGAAAAAGGGGATCCCTGTCTGAATGGAATGTTTCCCTGATCCATCCAGATCCATTTTTAAGATAATCTCCGTCTCTTTTGTCTTTCTTCGAATCTGCGCTTTTCGATGTCTCTTCACGACGGCTTCTTTTCCTCCTTTAGTCTTGATTGAATCGCCCGATAATGGCCTTCCAATCCTTCCCATCGAGTGAATCTCTCGATATCCTCTGCAAATTGGATCAACCTCTTTCGGTCAAATTGAATGAAATGAATCCGTTTATAAAAATCTTCTACCCCCAAAGGTGAAAAGAATCTTGCCGTGCCTGAGGTTGGAAGAATGTGGTTTGGGCCAGCCAGATAATCCCCCACTGCCTCAGGCGTATAAGGGCCAAGAAATACCGCTCCTGCATTCCGAATCGCCTTTTTAAGAGCGCGGGGCTTACTGACGGAGAGCTCTACGTGCTCCGGAGCAATCCTGTTTGCCACTTCGATCGCCTGAGAAAGGTCCTTTACTACAAGAAGAGCTCCCCTCCTATGCAAACTGGCTCTGGCAGTTCTACATCTTTTGAGAGAGCGAAGTTGCCTTTCCAATTCATCTTTAACCTTCTTGGCAAAGGATTCAGATGAAGTGATAAGGATCGGGAGGGCCATCTCATCATGCTCGGCTTGAGAGATGAGGTCTGAAGCAATAAAAGAAGGAGGGGTTTCGCCATCTGAGACGATGACGATCTCACTCGGTCCTGCTATCATATCGATATCTACTTTTCCATAGACGAGACGTTTCGCCATGGCGACGTAACGGTTCCCAGGCCCCACAATCTTATCGACTCGGGGGATCGTTTCTGTTCCATAGGCCAGCGCCCCAATGGCCTGAACTCCTCCTACCTGAAAGATTCGGTGGACCCCAGCCAAATCTGCGGCGACCAGTACAGCCGGACTGATTCCACCAGGCTGAGGTGGGGTGGTAAGGATGAGCTCCTTCACCCCTGCTACTTTTGCAGGAATGGAGGCCATGAGCACGGTGGATGGATAAGAGGCTTTTCCACCCGGGATATAGAGACCCACTCGATCTAAAGGTCTTATTGTCTGCTCAATTCGAATCCCCCTCTCTACCCATCTCGTATGAATGGTTTTTTTCGTAAGCTGATGAAATCTTCGAATCCGGGAAGAGGCCTTTTCTAAGGTCTTTAAAAAGGGGGAGGGGATCTTCTTATAGGCCTCTTTGATCTCCTCTCTCGGAATAAGAAGCTCAGAGGGTGAGAGATGGATCTTGTCGAATTGGTAAGTATAATGGAGAAGGGCTCTATCTCCCTCTCGTCTTACCTTTTCAATAATAGAAAAGACTTCCTTCTCGATCTCCCTCCACTCCTCCTCCATCCTTCCATCTAATTCCTTAAGATATTGTTCGAACTCTCTTTCTCCGAATCTAAGAATTCTCATCATTCCTCTCAGCCCTTAAATCCTTTTGATGTTTGCTCCTAATCTTGCCAGCTTCTGATCCAATCCTTCGTATCCTCGATCCAGATGATAAACTCTTGAAACCTCAGTGACTCCTTCGGCTACTAATCCGGCCAACACAAGAGAGGCACTTGCCCTCAAGTCCGTAGCCATGACGGGCGCACCGCTTAAGTGATCGACTCCCTGAATAATCGCTGTATTCCCTTTGATTCGAATATTGGCGCCCATCCGAAGCAATTCACTCACATGGATAAATCGATTTTCAAAGATCGTCTCTGTAATCACACTGAGCCCTCTTGCCAAGGACATCAATACCATAAATTGAGCCTGCATGTCTGTAGGAAAACCAGGATAGGGCTGGGTTTTTACATCCGTACTGCGAATCCTTGTGTTTCCAACCACCCTCACTCCATCTCCATCGGACTCAATCTCTACACCGGCTTCCCTCAGTTTGTAGATGAGGGCCTCCATGTGGTGAAGCGGGCAGTTGAGAAGTTTGATATTTCCCCGGGTCAACCCTGCAGCCACCATAAGAGTCCCCGCTTCGATTCGATCTGGAATAACGGTATGGTTGACTCCGCCAAGACCTTCGACCCCTTCAATGACAATCGTACTGGTTCCAGCCCCTTCGATCTTTGCCCCCATTTTATTGAGCACTTGGGCTAACTCCACTACCTCTGGTTCCATGGCAGCGTTTCTTAGAATCGTCCTCCCTTTGGCGAGGGTAGCTGCCATCATTAAGTTTTCTGTTCCCGTCACCGTGGGAGTATCCAAGGCAATCTCTGCCCCTCTCAATCGGTCTGCTTTTGCCTCCACATAGCCTTTTTTGAGTTCAATCCTTGCCCCCATGGCCTCCAAGCCCATCAGATGGAGATTGATCGGACGGGCCCCAATCGCACATCCTCCGGGAAGGGAAACCATAGCCTCTCCCTTTCTTGCCACAAGGGGTCCAAGGACCAAGATGGAAGCCCTCATCGTCTTCACTAATTCATAAGGAGCTTCACAGTATGGAACCTCTCTTGCATCGATCCGATAAGTATGGTCCTCTACCTGATCCACTTTCACGCCAAGGGTTTTCAGGACTTTACTAATGGTCTCGATGTCCTTTAATTTGGGGATATTCTGAAAAAGGTTCTCTCCCTCTGTTAGAATACAGGCAGCAAAAATGGGGAGAGAGGCATTTTTAGAACCACTCACCTCTACCTCCCCAATCAGTCTCTCTCCCCCCTGAATCAGGATACGATCCATTGTCAATAACCCTTTTCTTCTTCTCCCAATCTTTGGGCCTTAATCACCCTCTCTATGCCTGCGAGGTCCTTCAAAAGGATGGGTCTTTTGAACTCTCCTGTAGATTCAAACAGGGCTGAAACCTTCTCTCCCTGGCCTTCACCTATCTCGAGGAGAAGCCATCCCCCTCCTTTTAAATAGGAAGGAGCTTGAGAGATGATTCGACGATAGAAATTGAGACCATCTTCTCCCCCTTTTAAAGCCATCAATGGCTCGTAGTCTTTTATCTCTCTGGCCAATCGATCAATCTCTGAGTTTTTAATATAAGGGGGATTGGAAAGAATGAGATCGAAAGGCTTTTTAAGCGGTGAAAAAGGTTCAAAAAGATCACCCACCAGAAAGAGAATCCGATCAATCACCCCGGAGTCCCTCGCATTCTCCTTGGCCACTTCAATCGCTTCTTTTGAAAGATCGGTCGCGATCATGGTGAGATTTTTCAGTTCTCGGGCAAGGGAGATGGCGATTGCCCCGCAACCCGTCCCCAATTCTAAAACAACGGGGGTCCTTTCGGAAGGATTCTTCGAGAGGACAGAAATCCCTTCCTCGACCAGATGTTCTGTCTCAGGCCTTGGAATGAGCACTCGCGAATCCACCTTAAATGGAATAGACCAAAATTCTTGATAACCCAAGAGATATTGGAGAGGTTCCCGAGAAGCCCTTCTCAGGATCAAACTCTTGAACTTCTCTTCCTCTTCCTTCCCCATCGCTTGATGGAAACAGAGATAGAGTCCCTCCCTTTTTAGGTTCATGGAACAAGCCAGTAGAAGTTCGGCTTGAAGTCTCGGGTTTTGGATCTGGTGATCCCTCAAATAATGAGTCCCCCAGTTCAGGGCTTCCAGCACGGTCATCCCTATTTTTAACAACTATTCTCTATTTTTTAGAGCTTCGGTCTGATAGTAGGTGATGAGGGAGTCGATGATTTCGTCAAGTTCCCCTTCGAGAATCTCATCCAAACGATATAAGGTTAATCCAATCCGATGATCGGTTACCCGTCCTTGGGGGAAATTATAGGTCCGGATCCTTTCGCTCCGCTCTCCTGTCCCCACCTGATTTCTTCGTTTCTCTGAAATCTCCTTCTCCTTCTCCTGCCTGGCTTTCTCCAATAATCTGGCCCTTAAAATTTTTAAAGCCTTGGCTTTATTTTTATGCTGAGATTTTTCATCCTGACAGGAGACGACTATCCCGGTCGGCAGATGGGTAATCCGGACTGCAGAATCGGTGGTATTCACACTTTGTCCTCCTGGTCCAGAGGATCGAAATATATCAATCCTCAGGTCGTTTGGATCGATCTCCACCTCTACCTCCTCGGCCTCCGGAAGGATAGCCACGGTCACTGTAGAGGTATGAATCCTCCCCTGAGATTCGGTGATAGGAACCCTCTGGACCCGATGAACTCCACTCTCATACTTTAACCGGCTATAGACGCCTTTTCCCTCGATCAATGCGATAATCTCCTTAAACCCACCGACCCCTGTATAATGGCGACTCAGAATCTCTACTTTCCAATTCTGTTTTTCAGCATATTTAGCGTACATTCGAAAGAGATCGGCAGCGAAGAGTCCTGCCTCCTCTCCCCCGGTCCCTGCACGAATCTCCAGGAGAATATTCTTCTCATCATTGGGATCTTTGGGAAGAAGGGCGATTCGGAGGTCCTTCTCAACTTTCCCCTTCTCCTCCAGAAGTTGGGCCACCTCTTCTTTGGCTAACCGCTTGAGTTCTTCATCTTCCTCGCTCTCCATCAGGATTCGATTCTCTCTGATCTCCTCCTCCAATTTCTTAAGCTTCCGATAGAGGTCCACCACCCTCCCCAATTCAGCATACTCCTTGGCCACCTTCTGAAGTTCTGTTTGATTATGGATGACCTCTGGTTGACTCAGGAGATGAGAAAGGGTTTCATATCGATGCTCCACTTCTTCCAGTCGCTCAAACATCTGACTCGCTCCTTTTTTCTTGTTTCCAATAAAAGAGCATAATGTCCGGGTCTCCTTTATTTAAATAGAAAAAAGGTTTTAAGAGAAAAGCCTGATAAAAGGACCTTTCTCCAAAAACGAAAAATCTTTTTTACTGGCACTAATGATTAAGATCCTGCTCTGTGAAGAGGTTTCTGTGTGCGTAGACCTGGAGTGAACCCTCGATCAGGAGAGGTTCTGAAGGGAAGAAATTGGACAAGAGATTATTCTTCCTTGGGTTCCAGCTTGTCTCCATACTTCTTTTTGAATCGCTCAATTCGTCCAGCTGAATCTACAAATTTCTGTTTCCCTGTGAAGAAGGGATGGCAATTCGAACAGATCTCCACGTGGATCTCTTTTTGAGTACTTTTGGTCTCAAAGACAGCTCCGCAGGCACATTTAATCACGGTATCGTAAAGTTTTGGATGGATCTCTTTTTTCATCTCCTCTCCTCCAAGTTCTATTTTACCGATTTCAGAGAGATTTTCAATAGACCCTTACTGATTCATCGAATCCAGAAATTCCCGATTACTCTTGGTCGCTTGAAGTTTCTCAAGGAGAAATTCCATACTCTCCACGGTGTTCATTGGCTGAAGGACCTTTCTTAAAAGCCATATCCGATTCAGGTCGTTCGCAGGAATGAGGAGTTCTTCTTTTCGAGTCCCTGAACGCTGGATATCGATAGAGGGAAAGACCCTCCGATCGACCAGACGGCGATCCAGATGGATCTCCATATTCCCTGTTCCTTTGAACTCTTCAAAGATCACCTCATCCATTCGGCTTCCCGTATCAATGAGGGCAGTCCCAATGATTGTCAGACTTCCCCCTTCTTCCACATTCCTCGCGGCACCAAAGAATCGCTTGGGTTTCTGTAAGGCATTGGCATCGATTCCTCCTGAGAGGACCTTCCCGCTTGGAGGGACAACGGCATTATAAGCCCTGGCCAATCGTGTGATACTGTCCAGAAGGATGACGACATCCCTTTGATGTTCAACCAGTCGCTTGGCTTTCTCAATGACCATCTCAGCGACCTGGATATGCCTCTGGGGTGGCTCATCAAAGGTCGAACTGATCACCTCGGCATCGACCGAACGCTCCATATCGGTAACCTCTTCGGGTCGTTCATCAATGAGAAGGACGATGAGCGTAATCTCTTTATGATTCTTCGTGATACTATGAGCAATCGTCTGCAGAAGCATCGTTTTGCCTGTTCGGGGGGCGGCCACGATCAAGCCCCGCTGTCCTTTGCCAATGGGCGTCAGTAAATCCATTACCCTCGCCGAATAATTCTCACTCTCTCCCTCTACTTCTAAACGAATTCGCTCCATGGGGTAAACGGGGGTAAGGTTATCAAAGAGAATTTTATCCCGAGCGACCTCTGGATCTTCATAATTGACCATCTCCACTTTCAACATGGCGAAGTATCGTTCATTGTCCTTAGGGGGACGGATCTGCCCTGAAACTGTATCTCCTGTCCGAAGATTGAATCTCCGAATTTGAGAAGGGGAGATGTAGATGTCATCCGGTCCAGGTAAGTAGTTATAATCGGGGGCCCTGAGAAATCCAAATCCATCGGGTAAAATTTCGAGTACCCCTTCTCCGAAGATAAGACCATTCTTCTCGGTCTGGGCTTGAAGGATGGCGAAAATGAGGTCTTGTTTCCTCATTCCGCTTGCCCCCTCGACATTGAGTTCTTTGGCAATCTTGGTCAACTCACTAATCTTTTTCTTTTTTAAATCTTTAATATTCATCTTTCTCCTTCATCTCTCCTTTTTGGGATTCTTTCCATTCCTTCCCTGCCGAAGGATATGGAGGATGGGTCAGAAGATTTTAGTTTTTAGATGTCAAGTCGAGTAACAAAAAGGGCATTTTCTTCGATAAATTGTCTTCGTTGTTCCACCTCATCCCCCATGAGAATACTGAAAATCTCATCGGCTTCGATCGCATCCTCAACCCTTACCTTCAGGAGGGTCCGCTTCTCAGGATTCATGGTCGTTTCCCACAACTGTTCAGGATTCATCTCTCCTAACCCTTTATATCTTTGAACGGTAATCCCCTCTTTTCCTAACTGGCTCAGGGCCTGAAGAAGGTCCTCCACCTTCTCTATCCCAACCTCCTTCCCCTTTTCTAAAAGGATGTAGGGGGGAGGGGCTATTTCTTGAATCTCTTGATAGGCCTGGAAAAGATATCGATACTCCACGGAGGAAACGAGATTCCAATCGATGCGAGTTCGAATTCCTCGAGCTCCGTTGGTTTCTTGAACCTCAAAGCCGTAGAGATTGTGTTCCTCATCCCAGTAAAGCTCAGACACTTCAAAGCCACTTTTGTGAAACTTCTTTTGAAGTTCAGCAGCCTTCCCTTTCTCCTCAAAGGTAGCTTTACTTCGAACCTGATGTTCTAAAAGAAGATTCAGAATGGATGGGGGAATCCCCTTTTTCCTCAATTTCTGAATCCAGTCACAATAAAGGAGGACCTTTTCGAGGAGTTGAGCCAACTTCTTCTCAGAGATCTTCTTCCTTCCTTCCTTCACCCATACCTCGCTTCGGGCTGTGGCTCTCTTCATTAAATAGCGATTGAACTCTTCCTCGTTTTTAATATAAATCTCATTCTTGCCTTCTGTGATTTTGAACAGGGGAGGTTGGGCAATATAGAGATATCCGTGTTCGATGACCTCTGGCATCTGTCGATAAAAGAAGGTCAATAGTAAGGTCCGAATGTGAGATCCATCCACGTCCGCATCGGTCATGATGATGATCCGATGATAGCGTAATCGGTGGATGTCAAACTCTTCCTTTCCGATGCCTGCTCCCAATGCCGAGATGAGAAGTCGAATCTCTTCATTGGTAATCATCTTGTCGAAACGGGCCTTCTCCACATTGAGAATCTTTCCTTTAATGGGAAGGATCGCCTGAGTCGCTCGATCCCTTCCCTGTTTGGCAGATCCCCCTGCGGAATCTCCTTCTACGATAAAAAGCTCGGACCGTTCAGGATCTTTCTCCTGGCAATCAGCCAGCTTCCCGGGCAGAAGATCATTCTCCAAGGCGCCTTTTTTTCTGGTCAACTCCCTGGCTCGACGGGCAGCCTCCCGGGCTCGAGCAGCATCGATCACCTTCGAGATGATTTTTCTTGCCACGCCAGGGTTCTCTTCAAAATAGGCTCCCAACTTCTCGTTTACCAGGGCTTCCACCCATCCTTTGACCTCGCTATTGCCGAGTTTTGTTTTCGTCTGTCCTTCAAATTGAGGTTCCCTTAACTTGACACTGATGACTCCCACAAGCCCTTCCCGGGTATCCTCTCCTGTAATATTCTCTTTTACTCCTTTTAGGAGGTTCGAACTGGCTGCATATTGATTGATAGTCCGAGTGAGAGCGGTCTTAAATCCTACGAGATGAGTTCCTCCTTCCTGAGTATTGATATTGTTTGCAAAAGAGAAGAGATTTTCCGCATACCCATCATTATATTGGAAAGCGATCTCCACTTCGATCCCGCTCTTCTCCCCTTGAATATAAATGGGTTTGGGGTGGATACAGTTTCTATTCTTATTTAAGTATTCGACAAAAGAGACGATTCCTCCCTTATAGAAAAAGTCGTGTCGTTTCCCTGAACGTTCATCTTCGATACTAATGGAGAGCCCTTTATTTAAGAAGGCCAATTCCCTCAGTCTTTGGGAAAGGAGGTCAAAATTGAATTGAGTCGTTTCAAAGATTTCGCTATCCGGTTTAAATCGAATCTGAGTTCCTGTGGATTTGGTTTTCCCGATCGTCTCTAAGGGGGTTTTCGCCTCTCCTCGTTCGTAAACCTGATGGTAGACCTTTCCGTCTCTCCGAATCTCTAACTCCACATATTCCGAAAGTGCATTAACGACCGAAAGCCCTACTCCATGAAGCCCTCCTGAAATCTTATAGCTCTGATCATCGAATTTGCCTCCAGCGTGGAGTTTGGTCATTACCACTTCTACGGCGGGCCGTTTCTCCTTCTCATGAAGATCGACTGGAATCCCACGGCCATTATCTCTCACCGTCACACTATTATCGATATGGATGATCACCTCGATCTTATCACAATAACCAGCCAGGGCCTCGTCAATACTATTATCCACTAACTCATGGACCAGATGGTGAAGACCTTCGAGTCCGGTATTCCCAATATACATGGCCGGCCGTTTTCGAACCCCTGCGAGACCCTCGAGGACTTTAATCTGTTCCGCTGTGTACTGTTGCTCTTCCTGAGATTTCATGAATTCTCCTTGAACGACCTCTCTGAAATTTTTTAAAGGATTCTTTCAAATCCTCATAGGCATGACAATACAGAGTTGATCGGATGGAAGTTTGGAGGTTTCTGGGCGAAGGGTACAAGGACTTCCTTCGTCCTTTAATTCCATATAGATAAAAGAGGTATCCATTACCTGAAGGGCATCCAGTAAATACCTAGCATTAAATCCCACTTCCAATGGAGGACCTTCATAAAGGACATCCAGATCTTCTTTGGCATCTCCAAAATCCTGATGAAAAGAGGACAGTTCTAATAGATTTCTTTTAAACGAAAGTTTAATCCCTTCTAATCGTTCGCTGGCCATCGTCGAAATCCTTCTTAAACAGCTGTAAAATCTCTCTTTCTCTATCTTGATGACTTTATCATTCTCTTTGGGAATGACCTGTTCATATTCTGGATACTCCCCTTCAATCAGTCGAATGGTCATTAATGAAGACCCTATTTTAAAGAATCCATGGGTTTGATTAAAATAGATCCCCACTTCTTTATCCTCTTCCATCTCCCCTAATACCTTTTTTATTTCTAAGACTCCTTTTTTGGGTAAAAGAACCCCTTTCTCAATCCCTTTAATCGGGGGACACTCCCGGTCGATTAAAGAGAGACGATGTCCATCCGTGGCGACTAACCTCAACCCTTCTTTTCCGTTGACTTTTTGTTGAATAAAGAGAATCCCATGAATGTGATAACGAGATTCCTCATTGGAGGCAGCGAAAGCGGTCTTCTCGATCATTTCCTTGAGGGTTGGCCCCGAGATGTAGGAGAATAGTTTTTCTTGAAAGGAGGGAAAGGAGGGGAACTCATCAGGATCCAGTCCAACAAGGTTAAAGACCGACTTTTCACACTGAAGATTGATCCAATGGTTTTCTTTCTTTCTAATTTGGATCATTCCTTCTGGAAGTTCCCTTACAATCTCATAAAGTTTTTTGGCTGAGACAGAAGCCTTTCCTTCCTCAAACACTTCGGCTTTTAACGTTTCCTGGATTCCTGTTTCGAGGTCTGTCGCCGTAAGAAAAAGACCGTCCTTTTTCCACTCCATATAAAGATGAGAAAGAATGGGGAGGGTTGTTCTCCGTCCAGTAATTCCCTGAACTAAACTTAATCCTTTCAGCAATTCACTCTTATGAATTTCAAAAAAGGACATACTCTCCTCCTTAAATGAAAATCTTTTATCTTATTAGAACCGTCATCATCATCGATGTGAAAATGAGGAAAAAAGAGATAACTCCTAAAAAGATCATTGTTTTTTTAAGTTGAAATAAATTGAAGAAAATAAAGCTTAAACATTTTAGTTCTTAAAACCCTCTTTTTTTCCTCACTGGATTCACAGGATTTCAAACCTTTACTCACCATTTCTTCGTCAAGATTTAATTCGACTCTGCAGCTGATCCATCATCTCTTTAAAAGAAGGATCGTTAGAGATTCGCTCTTCAATTTTTTTAATGGAATGAAGGACTGTAGAATGGTCTTTCCCACCAAATTTTTCTCCAATTTCGATTAAAGAAGAGGAGGTCAGTTTTCGCGAAAGATACATGGCTATCTGCCTGGGAAGGACTAAACCTTTATGTTTTCGTTTTAATTTAAAATCGGTGAGTTTAATATTAAAATAATTGGCGACCACTTTTTGAACCATCTCAATGGAGATAAACTCTTCCTTAGGGTGGATAATATTTTTCAAAACCTCTTTGGCTAAAGTGAGGTTAATAGGAGTATGGGTTAGGGAAGAAAAAGCTCCAATTCGAATTAGGCAACCCTCTAACATTCGAATATTTGAATCGATTTGTGAGGCTAAATAAAAAGCGACATCATTGGGAAGGTCAATCTTTTCATTTTCCGCCTTCTTTTTTAAAATAGCCACCTTGGTTTCAATATCCGGGGGTTGAATATCTGCAATCAGTCCCCATTCAAATCGAGATCTCAATCGCTCTTCAAAATGAGGGATATCTTTTGGAAATTTATCACTGGTCACTACAATCTGTTTCCTTGCCTCATAGAGGGAATTAAAGGTATGGAAAAATTCTGCTTGGGTTCTTTCCTTACCTGCAATAAACTGGATATCATCGATTAAGAGGATATCCATTCTTCTAAATTTATTTCTGAAATCTTCCATTCGGTCGAATCGAATGGAATTGATCAATTCGTTGGTAAATTCCTCAGCGGAAAGATAGCAGATTTTTTTTGGATCAGGAAGAATTCGATTTTGAATGATATGGTTTCCGATCGCATGAAGAAGATGCGTTTTTCCCAATCCGACTCCTCCGTAGATAAATAAGGGATTATAGTTTTTGGCCGGTTGATTAGCAACAGCCAGACAGGCCGCATTAGCAAATTGGTTGCTGGCCCCAACCACAAAATTACTAAAAGAATATTTAGGATTAAATTTTGGGGCCATGATGGATTCCGTTTCCTCCTTGAAAGGAGGAAGGGAATCTTTATCCTGTGATTTTTCATTTCGAATTTTAAAGTGAAGATGACACGGTTTCTGAGTGAGCAGAGAGATCGTCTCTTTGATCGGGATAGAATAGTGCTCTAATACCCATTCCTTATAAAAACGGTTTGGAACTTCCAACACGATATGGCCTTCATCCATCGTAAGAAATTGAATGGGTTTTATCCAAATATCAAAATTTTGAGGGCCGATCCTTTCTTTGATGGATTCGGCAACTTTAGACCAGAGTTCTTCCATCGATTTGGCTCGGGGAAAGCATTAGAAATGTAGATAAACCTGATGGATGGCAAAAAGATAAATTGTAAAAAGCTAACATTTTCAATTAATTATCAATCTCTTTTCACATTATTTCCACAATTGTGGAAAAATGAACATTAAAAAGTGGGGAAGCTAATGAGGATATTTTATGCTTTCTTACTGAACAAGGATATAAATAACTTTTATTGAAAAAAAATTCAAGTCTTTTTTTCTTTAATCTTTCTCTGCCAATTTAGCGACGGAAACTACCTTCTCTCCCTCTTCAAGGCTGATCAATCTTACCCCTTGAGTGGTCCTCCCTTGTATCGGGATATCTACCGTCCGAAGTCGAATAATTTTCCCTTTATTCGAGACCAGCATCACGTCATCCTCTTCGGTGAGGGTCTTAATCCCTATGACCTCTCCAGTCTTTTTTGTCCGTTTGATCGTAAAAATTCCAGATCCTCCCCGATTCTGAACTCGGTACTCGGAAGCCAACGAGCGTTTTCCATACCCGTTTTCCGTCACCGTCAGGATAGACGTATTGGGAATCACGATTTCCATCCCTACCACTTCATCATCCTTATTTAATCGAATAGCTCGAATTCCTCGTGCTGTTCTCCCCATTTCTCGAATCTGATCCTCCGGAAAATGAATCGCCTTCCCAAATTTGGTCGCAATAAAGAGATGGCGCTGCCCATCGGTTAATTTAGTAGAAATCAATTCATCCCCTTCTTCAAGAGTGAGAGCAATAATCCCTCCCGATCTCGGATTACTGTAAGCTTCAAGGGCCGTCTTCTTGATGATTCCTCTCTTCGTCACGAACGTGATATATTTCCCAGGGGTAAACTCTTTTAATGCAAGGATGGTCGTGATCTTTTCCTCAGGTCCGAGGTTCAATAGATTCACAATCGCCTTTCCCCTGCTCATCCGACCTGCCTGAGGGATCTCATGGACTTTCTTCCAGTGGATTCGCCCTTGATCGGTAAAGAAGAGCAAATAATCATGGGTTGAGGCAATGAATAGATCCTCAACGAAATCTTCCTCCTTCACATCGATCCCAATCTTTCCTTTACCCCCTCGATGTTGACTCCGATAGAGACTGATTGGATTTCTCTTGATATATCCCGTGTGGGTGATCGTGACGACCATATCCTCTTCAGCAATTAAGTCTTCGATTTTTAATTCGGGGGCGACGTCCACAATTTCTGTTCGTCTTTCATCTCCATAAGCCTCTCGGATAGAAAGGAGTTCTTCCTTAATGACGTTGAGGATTAATCGCTCACTGGAGAGGATCGTTTTCAGACGATGAATCAATTTTATCGTTTCTTCATACTCTTCAACCACTTTTCGCTGTTCCAGGTTGGTGAGGCGTTGTAACCTCATTTCCAAAATGGCTTGAGCCTGTTCGTCGGAAAAGGCAAACTGGCTCATCAACCGATCTTTAGCCTCCTTGGGAGTCTTCGAGGCCTTGATCGTAGCGATAATGGCATCAATCTGATCGATCGCTCTTTTTAATCCCTCTAAGATATGGGCCCTTGCCTCCGCCTTTTTAAGATCATAAAGGGATCTCCGAGTGACCACCTCTATTCGATGCTGAAGAAAAAGCTGCAAGATCTCTTTGAGATTGAGGAGCTTGGGTTGATTCTGATGGACGGCAAGAAGGATGATCCCGAAAGAGGTTTGCATTTGGGTATTCTTGTAGAGTTGATTAAGAATGATTTCGGGGACCTCATTCTTCTTAAGCTCGATAACGATCCTTAGCCCTTCTCGGTCGGATTCATCTCGAATATGAGAGATTCCTTCGATGGTTTTTTCTTGAACGAGTTCGGCTATCCTTTCGATCAATTTGGCTTTATTGACCTGATAGGGAAGTTCTGTGATGACGATACTTTCCCGTTCTCCTTTTCTGTCGCGTTCGATCATCGCTCTGGCCCGAAGTTGAACGATCCCTTTTCCCGTTTCGTAAGCCGATTTTATTCCTTCCCTGCCATAGATGAAACCCCCCGTCGGAAAATCGGGACCAGGAATATGATCCATCAGTTCTTCAATAGTGATTTCAGGTTGATCAATCAATGCGATTAACCCATTGATGGTCTCCACAAGGTTATGAGGAGGGATATTGGTTGCCATTCCAACCGCAATCCCAGAAGAACCGTTCACAAAGAGGTTTGGAAATTTAGATGGAAGGACAGAGGGTTCCAGGAGGGACTCATCATAATTAGGGACAAAATCGACCGTTTCTTTATCTATATCTGCCAGAAGCTCATGGGCGAGTTTCGCCATACGAACTTCCGTATATCGCATGGCTGCAGGTGGGTCCCCATCAATAGAGCCAAAGTTTCCCTGACCGTCAATCAAGGGATAACGGAGGGAGAAATCTTGGGCCATTCGAACGATGGCCTCGTATACGGCCATATCTCCATGAGGATGATACTTTCCAATCACATCCCCGACAATTCGAGCCGACTTTTTATAGGGTTTATCCCAATCGTTTCCGAGTTCATTCATCGCATAGAGGATTCGGCGATGAACAGGCTTTAGACCATCTCTGACATCGGGCAAAGCCCTCCCGATGATGACGCTCATGGCATAATCCATGTAGGATTTTTTCATTTCGTCTTCGATATGGACTGGGATCGGAATCGTCTGATTGTTCATGAGTCCCCCGTCAGATAAGAAAATTAATTGAAAACTTAATATAAAATTGATTTTCATGCAAGGCTAACTTGACAAGGGAAGTGAAATTTGGTTATTAATAAAAACTTAATTATTTCAAAAAACTAAGATACTTTATAAAAAGGGGATTACATGAAGAGAACATATCAACCGAGCACCATAAGGAGAAAGAGAACTCACGGCTTTTTAAAAAGGATGGAGACAAAGGCAGGGCAGAAGGTTCTAAAAAGGAGGAGGGCAAAGGGAAGAAAGAGGTTAACCGTTTAAGTGGAAGGAAGATTTCGATTCACAAAAAAAGAGAGAATCGCCTCTTCCCAGGAATTTAAATGGGTTATAAAAAATGGAAAGAGACTGTGTACTAAAAATTACATCATATTTATGAAAGAAAATGAGAAAGGGTTTCATCGTTTGGGAATCGTCATAAAGAAGGAAGTAGGGCGGGCCACCTTACGGAATAGAATAAAAAGATCTCTTAGAGAGTTCTTTCGACTTAATAAACATAGAATTGGCGGATCATTCGATATCATCATTTTAGTAAAAAAAGGGGTCTCTCCAAAAAAATACCAGGAGGTAGAAGAGGAATTATTGAAAGCATTGGGATGAAACTCATTGAAAGATTTATCATAATAGCTATTTATTTTTATCAGAACTCCTTATCCCTCTTTTTTGGGCCCTGCTGTCGATTCTATCCCTCTTGCTCCAGTTATGCACTCGAATCTATTACGCGATATGGATTAGGGAAGGGAGGGAGAATGGCTCTAAAGAGAATTTTCAAATGTCATCCTTTCCATCCGGGAGGATACGATCCCGTTCAAGACAATATTTAGAGAAAAAAAATAACCAGAAAGAATAAAAATGGAAAAAAGAGCTATCTTAGCGATAATATTAACTTTTTTAATAATTTTCGGTTGGGGACTCATTCAGTCAAAAATCTCCCCTCCCCCTAAGGAAAAAGCAAAAAAGGAGGAGGTTAAACCTGCGGAAAAACGGGAGATAAAACCTCTCATAGATGATAGGTCAGTTAGAGATTCAAAGGGAGAATCAAAAAAGTTTACTAAAAAGGAGATTTCGGTTGAGACAAAAAATTATTGGGCCACATTTACTAATGAAGATGCAAGATTGAAGCACTTTAAATTAAAAGGCTATAAAGATCGAGTGATGGAATCAGCGATTACCATCAAGATGAATAAATTTATAAAAGAAATTTTTGGAGGGAAAGGAGAAGATCCCAAAAGACCCAATCCCTTTGACTTAGTCAATACAAAGGAAGAAGATGGTCTTCCGCTTGGGCTTTTAATCGATCCTGATGATAAAGATTTGGGTTGGGAGGTAAATAATGAGAGAGTATCCCTTCTTAAAGAGGGGGAGAAAGGAGAGGTCATTTTTTCAAAAGAGTTAAGCAATGGATTAAGATTACTTAAAAAATATATATTTTACTCTGACCGGAGCGAGATAGATTTAGTCGTAGAGTTTCAGAATTCTACCCCTAAAGATCAAAATATAAAGGTAGGGTTACAATGGATTGGTCGGGTTGAATTAGAGAAGTTAGCAGAGGAAGGAAATAAAGATTATGGATTGAGATATGTTTATTTAAAAAATAAAAAGATCCAGAAGAAGAATCTCGGAAGCTCCACTTCATCAGGATGTACCCCTGGCTGTGGAACGGTGAAAAAAAAGATCGATCCTTTTGAATTTTCTGATAATGGTGTGATTGATTGGTATGCGTTTGAAGGAGAGTATTTTGTTGCCCTGATCGTTACCCCTCCTTCTGAAAAGGAGGTCCTATTAAATGTCAAGGGGCAGGAGAATAATATTTTAAATGCCACTCTACTGTCTTCTCCAATCTCTCTTCCAGCCAAAAACTCCATTTCAATGAATTATAAAGTTTATTTGGGTCCAAAAGAGATGAGGGCTCTTAAGGCTTTTGGAAAAGGGGCAGAGGGTTTAGTCGACTTTGGTTTTTTTGCCATTATTGCAAAACCCCTACTCTGGTTTCTTAAGTTCACCCATTTGCTTACAAAAAATTTTGGTCTGGATATCATCATTCTGAGCATCTTGATCAAGATAATTTTTCTGCCCCTTACCCAGATCAGTATGAGATCGATGAAGGAGATGCAGAAGGTTCAACCTGAAATGAACCGACTCAGGCAGCAATTCAAAGATGACAAGGCAAGGCTTCAGCAAGAAATCATGCTTCTCTATAAAAGAAGAAAGATCAATCCTATGAGTGGATGTCTTCCGATGTTGATCCAGATTCCTGTATTTATAGCCCTTTATAATGCCCTTCAAAATTCCATAGAGATGAGGCATGCCCCATTCATTCTATGGATTCGTGATCTTTCAGCTAAGGACCCGATCTATATTACCCCTCTCGTGATGGGTGCCTCCATGGTCATTCAACAAAAGATGACCCCTACGGCTGCTGACCCTGCCCAAGCAAAGATATTTATGCTTATGCCCATTATGTTTACCTTCCTTTTTCTTAACTTTCCTTCAGGACTCGTTCTATATTGGTTAGTCAATAATGTCCTATCCATTGCTCATCAATATTATATAAATAAGAAGGGGTGATCCAATCATTCCTGAAGAGAGATTAGAAATTTCAAAAAAGATTGCAGAAGAATTGATTGAGAAGATAGGGGTTCAAGCAGAGGTGGAGGGCTATATAAAAGAAGGGGCAATCTATTTGGAAGTGAAAACAGATCGAGAAGGAATACTGATTGGAAAAGAAGGTAAGGTATTAGATTGTCTTCAGTTTTTAATCAACAGAATGATGAATAAGAGATTAATGGAGGATATTAAAATCTATTTAGATATCAATCAATATAAAGCGAAAAAGGTAGAAAGACTCTCCAAAATGGCCCTTCAATTGGGAAAGAAAGTCAAGAAAACCGGAAAATCCATCCTTATTGGTCCATATAATCCCCATGACCGGAGGGTGATTCATCTTGCCTTAAAGAACGACCCTTCTCTAAAGACAGAAAGTTTGGGAGAAGGGGAGTTGAAAAAGATAAAGATCGCCCCCGCAGGTAAATCTCTTTGAATAGAGATTATATACCCAAAAAAACCCATCCCATCGAGGAAGATACAATTGCGGCCATTTCCACACCCTATGGGGAGAGTGGAATTGGAATTGTCCGGATGAGTGGGTCTATGGCTGAGTCAATAGCGAAGAGAATATTTAGAGCAAAAAAAGGTGAGGTTCCTTATTTTATTTCTCACCATTTCCATTATGGGGAGATTGTGGATCCAAGGGATGGCCATGTGATTGATGAGGTTCTTTTGGTTTCTATGAAAGCTCCCAAAACCTACACTCGGGAAGATGTGGTTGAAATTCATTGTCATGGAGGATACTTTTTGCTCCAGAAAGTCCTGGAATTAGTCCTAAGGGAAGGGGCAAGACTTGCTCAGCCAGGAGAATTTACAAAGAGAGCTTTTTTAAATGGAAGAATTGACCTGACTCAGGCTGAAGCTGTGATCGATCTCATCAAAGCCAAAACAAAAGAGACTCTTAAGATTGCAAATCAACAGTTAAAAGGTCATCTTTCAAGAGAGATGCTTGCGATTAAAGAGCAATTGGTCAAGGATTTGACTTTAATTGAGGCACATATCGATTTCCCAGAGGAAGAGATTGAGCCTATTTCTTACGAAGAATTAAAGAAGGATTTAAACTCTATTATCGCAAAGGTAGATGAATGGCTGCTCTCCTATGAAGAAGGAAAAATTTTTAAAGAGGGAATTTCTTGTGCAATTACTGGAAAGACGAATGTTGGGAAATCAAGCCTTTTAAATGTTCTATTAAAAGAGGAACGGGCCATAGTCACCCCAATTCCAGGAACCACAAGGGATGTGATCGAGGAGGTTATTAATATTCATGGAATACCTATTCGCCTAATAGACACGGCGGGAATAAGAGGAGCGAGAAATATTATAGAAGAAGAAGGGATAAAGAGAGCAAAGGAGAGGATTGGAAGGGCAGATCTAATTATTTTAGTTCTTGACGGAAGTATGGAATTAGAGACAGAAGATATTGAAATTTTTGAACAGGTTAGGGAGAAGAAGAAAGTGATTTGTGTAAATAAAAAAGACCTTCCAATCCGACTCTCCGTAAATGATTTGAAAAGAAATTTTCAAAAGGATCCCATCGTATTTACTTCAGCATTAAAAAATCAGGGAATTGATGAATTAAGAGAGGCGATCTATTCTACTATCCTAAAAAGAGGAGTAAGATTCTCACCGGAGCATCTTATTATTACCAATATCCGTCACAAAGAGATCCTAACTAAAGTGAAAGAAAATCTACATAATGTAATCGAAGGGTTAAAAGAGGGGGAATCTCTGGAATTTATTGCCTTTGAAATTCGTTTGGCCCTTGAAGCCCTCTCGGAAATGGTTGGTGAGACAACCACAGAAGAGATATTAAATAGAATTTTTGAGCAGTTCTGTATAGGTAAATAATAAATGTTTCACGTGAAACATCCTCCTCCCCACATCCTTCTCCTGAATCCCTGGATCACCGATTTTTCTGCCTATAACTTTTGGGTAAAGCCAATAGGGCTTCTATATATTGCAAGCCTTTTAAGGTATTTTGGATTTCGTGTTACCTTTATTGATTGTCTTGATTATTATAGTAAGACCAAACCATATGGAGATGGCAAGTTTTTTAAAACTAAGATTGAAAAACCGCCCCCTTTAAAATCTATTCCAAGAAATTATTGCCGATATGGAATCTCTGAGGAAATGTTGTTGAAAAGGCTCTCTATGATAGAGGGAAAACCGGATCTCATTGGAATCACTTCGGGAATGACCTACTGGTATCCAGGTGTCTTTCAATTGATTGAAATCATTAAAAAATTTTTTAAAGGAGTGCCTGTAATTCTGGGCGGCCTTTATGTAGATTTATGTTATGAGCATGCCGAGAAGTATTCGGGTGCGGATTTTCTGTTTAAAAACGGAAGTGAGTGGGAGGCAATAAAATTCATATCAAATATCCTTCATTTCCCACTTTTAGATGAAATTGATAATTTTGATATTGATAATTTACCTTTTCCCGCCTTCGATTTATACCCTAATTTGAAGTTTACAGTAATTCTAACTTCAAAGGGTTGCCCATATCATTGTAGCTATTGTGCTTCCCCGATTTTGTCAAAAAATTTTATAAAGAGAGATCCATCTAAGGTTGTGGGTGAGGTTGAATATTGGGTAATTCGATATGGCATTGAGAATATCGCCTTCTATGACGATGCTTTATTGATTAACTCCAATACCCATTTTCTCCCTATAATGAATGAATTATTGAAGCGGGGAATAAGATGCAATTTTCATGTACCAAATGCCCTCCATATCAGGGAGATTAATGAGGAGGTTTCAAAGCTTCTCTACCAAAACAATTTTAAACATCTACGGTTAGGATTTGAAACATCGAACGAGATCGCTCAACTTGAAACCGGAGGAAAGGTGAGGAATGAAGAATTCTTAATGGCCATTCATCATTTAAAAATGGCAGGTTTTTCCGGTGAAGAGATTGGAGTCTATATCATGGCAGGTTTGCCGGGGCAGAGAATTGAAGAAGTTGAGGAAACGGTAATATTTGTAAGAAACCAAGGGGCGAGGCCTATTCTTGTAGAGTATTCTCCCATCCCCAAAACACCTCTTTTTGAAAAGGCCAAGCATTTCAGTCCATTTGATATTGAAAATGAACCATTGTTTCAAAACAATTCCCTTTTCCCTTGCCAATGGGAGGGATTTACAGAAAATGATTTTAAAAAATTAAAGGAAAGGATCAAGAAAGGGGAGATTTAATGAAACCTCAAGAGATCATAAAAGATTTATTTATTGTAGGAGGACCCGATATTACGGATGCCAGAGATGGATGTGTTTATTTACTCAATATAGGAGAATTAATTCTAATTGATACTGGGGCAGGATGGAGTGTTAATAAAATTATCCAGAATATCAAATCATTGGGATTCGATCCCCAAAAGATAACAAAAATCCTTCTCACTCATTGTCATATTGATCATATTGGTGGGACCCCTGAATTTAAAAAGAAATTTAATACAAAAATATATATTCATCAATTGGATGCACCTCCTTTAGAAAAGGGAGACTCGATATTGACAGCCTCGGCATGGTATCAAACGAGTTTTCCTCCCACCAGGATTGATGTAAAATTAAATGGCCCTGAAGAAATTCTCGAGATTGGAGAGCAAAAAATAATCTGTCTTCATACTCCAGGACATACACCAGGTTCAATTTGTATTTACTTGGATAAAGATGGAAAAAGGATTCTTTTTGCCCAAGATCTCCACGGTCCTTTACTCCCTGAGTTTGGTTCCAATATTAATGATTGGAATGATTCAACAAAAAGGTTAATAGACTTAAATGCCGATATTCTATGTGAAGGTCATTTTGGAATCATAAAGACAAAAAAAGAAGTCTTAAATTATATTATATCTTATCGGAAACAGTACGGGGTTGAATAAGAAAGAAGAGAGGTATTTATAAATAGGGCTGAGAATTTGATGTATATTTTTTTAATAAAAAAATATATTAATATTTTCAAATAAATAGCAAAAAATCCAAATTTTTTTCCCAAATATAAGTATAATAATT
>JBBIMX010000045.1:0-24476 GCA_037444165.1 Deltaproteobacteria bacterium
GCACTATGGATGAATTCCCTGAAAACGTTTGTTTTTCTATTAAACGATGGTTAGCCAATTCACTTCTCAATGCCCGCATTCGAAGGGTTTGGAACCCTACCTCCCCAGTCTTTCTATGACTTTTTCAGAGCTCTCTTTGAGAGCTATTTTAGGTAAGCACCCATGAGCTATGAAAGTTCCCCTTGACTTAATCCTCTCCTCGGAGGGGAGAGGGGGGTTGAGGGGTAAAAAACTCTCAAGTGAAATAAAGTGAGCATTAAGAAACAAGGTGAGGGTATAATTCGATGAGCCAATCCAGATCCAATTCAGATAATTTTTCCTTTCGTGGGATACCTGATTCAGGATCCCAGCCCATCATCTGATAATAGTTTTTTACTGCCTTTAGGAATTCCTCCTTGTCTATCTTCTTTCCTTTTAGAGTTCCTCCCTCCATAGGTTGAAATATCCGTTCAGGGAGCGTGTCATCCCTGGAGGTTAATCCCTCTCTGAGGTTAAAGATCCTTGCCATATTCGCATGTCTCTCTCCTACCTTAAGCAGGTCAAAGAGACTCGTCTCCCAACCCGTTACCGCTTTGACATAATCAACGATTCCATTTAATGTCTGGGGGCCAAAGGGTTTTGCGGTAAACATACAAACCCCTAATGAATTGAGAAGATCCCAGTATTGCTGGAGGTAGATAAAGAGCCGAACCTTCTTTGGTCCTAAATCAAACACATCAAGAGGTTCTAAGATTCCTAAAGGCCTTAAGAGTGAGATTCCTGCTTCGGTGGCCCAAAAAGGATCGTGAGGGAACTCCATATGGTCTGGCCCGGTTGGAGAAACAGCATAGCCAAGACCCACTCCAACTTTTCCTCTGGGTTCATGAAGAGGAAGAGTCATCCCCTTCACATGGAGAGCAAAAGGTTCCGCCTCTTTTCCCAACTTCTCCACCGCCAGTCGAATTCCTTCCCCAAGAAGATATCCTATTCCTTCCCGCTTTCCTATCCTCTCCACCATTTTGAGCATAGCCTCTACATTTCCGAACCTTAATTCCAGACCTTCCACATCCCCTTTCTTAAGAATTCCATTCTCGTAACACTCCATCGCGAAAGAGATCATCGTTCCCGTAGAGATGGTGTCCAGTCCATAGGCATTACAGAGTTGATTAGCCCAGGAGATGGCTTTTAGGTCGTCAATCCCGCACATGGAACCAAAGGCAGCAATAGTTTCATATTCTGGGCCTCCATAGATCGGATCAACAGGAAAAGGTTCTTTTACCTGAACCTCTCTTTTACATCGAACAAAACATCCATAACAGGTTCCCCGTCGAACAAGAATGGTTTTGGACATCGTCTCACCGCTGATCGCCTCCGCTCCTTTAAATGAACCCTCCCTGAAGTTGAATGTGGGTAGAATTCCCTGTTCACTTAATAATCCTGTCACTCGTGAGGTTCCGAGATTCCCAATGCTGAAATAGGGTTCTTCATAATTATCCTTCAACCATTTGATTAACCTCTTCACTTCGCCCTCGTTTGCGGTCTCGATCTTCTTTTCCCCTTTGACAGCAATCGCCTTTAGGTTTTTCGACCCCATGACAGCACCTAAACCTGTTCTTCCATTGGCATGTTTAAGTTCGTTAAGAATACATGAAAACCTGACCTTCTTCTCCCCGCTGGGACCGATGAGAGCCACACGAACTCGATTATCTCCGAGCTCTTTCCGAATCTCTTCTTGGGCCTCTTTTGTCAATTTTCCCCAAAGGTGTTGAGCCTCTCTTAATTCAGCCTTCTCATTGTGAATCCAGAGATAGACAGGGCGAGGAGCTTTCCCTTTAATCACGATGGCGTCAAATCCTGAAGATTTTAATTCTGGAATCCACCACCCCCCGGCCTCTGATTCTCCAAAGCCTCCTGTCAGAGGAGATTTTGCTGCTACCGAAAACCTGCTTATTCCAGCCGCAGGTGTTCCCGAAATGACCGATCCCGCAAAAATTAAGAGATTTTCAGCCCCCAAGGGGTCCGATTTTGGAGGAAGTTCTCTTAAGAGATAATAGAGGGCGAGGGTTCCTCCACCCAGATATCGAAAATATTCCTTTTCGTCAGGCTCTTCCACCTCTATGGATTCCCTGGTTAAATCGACTCTCAATATTTTTTTATGATATCCGTATGGCATAAGGACTCCTTTCTCCATTGAAGAGGAATATAGAATCTAAAAATTGTGCCTTTAGGATTCTGTTTTGATTCTGAGATGAGGAGGATTCTTTTCGAAGAGATGCATTTTATTAAGATCAAGAGCCAGTTCGATTTCCTCGTGTAGTCTGACATGAGTTTGGGTCCCAACGACAGCCACTAAACTGTGCCTTCCAATAGTCACATTAAGATGAGTTTCAGAACCCAAGGGTTCAATGACATCCACAGTGGTTCGAATGGTATACCCTTTCATATTTTCAGAGGCATAATGACGATCATAAATGTCATTGGGACGAATTCCAAAGATCACTTCCTTTCCAATCAGGGATTGATAATAGGGAGCCCTCTTCTCCGGGATCGGAAGCCTAAAATCCTCAGCGTCAAGAACGAGTCGATTCCCTTCGTTTAGGATTCGACAGGGAATGAAATTCATGACCGGACTCCCAATAAATCCAGCCACAAAAAGATTGACAGGGTAATGATAAACCTCCAAAGGAGAACCAATCTGCTGAATGAGCCCATCCTTCATGACCACGATCTTTGTTCCCATCGTCATCGCCTCCACTTGATCGTGGGTCACATAGATAATGGTGGTCTGGAGGCGATCATGGAGTTTTGAGAGTTCCATTCTCATCTGAATCCGAAGTTTGGCATCGAGGTTGGAGAGGGGTTCATCAAAGAGGAACACCGCAGGTTTTCGGACAATCGCTCTCCCTACCGCGACTCGTTGACGTTGACCCCCGGAGAGCTGCCTGGGTTTCCGATCCAGGAGCTCTTGAATTCCAAGAATCTCTGCAGCCTCTTTCACTCTCCGATCAATCTCCTCTTTAGGAAACTTTCTTAATTTCAAGCCGAAGGCCATGTTCTTATACACGGTCATATGGGGATAGAGTGCATATTCCTGGAAAACCATTGCGATATCTCTATCCTTGGGAGGAAGATCATTGACCAACCGATCTCCAATATAGATCTTTCCGGTGCTCGGTTCTTCGAGACCTGCGATGATTCGAAGGGCCGTCGATTTCCCACACCCCGAGGGGCCTACCAGAATCGCAAATTCTTTGTCCTCCACTTCGAGATTGAAGTCCTTTAATGCCTGAACGGTTCCAAAATTCTTAGAAATATTCTCCAGAATTACCTTTGCCATAATTCTATTGTCCTTTAAAACCTGCCTGTTCCCAGCATTTCTTTTCCCTTTATTTAAGGCTGAATCCCCCATCCACCAGGAGAACCTGGCCAGTAATAAAGTTAGCATCTTCAGAGGCAAGAAAGAGGATGGCCTTCGCAATGTCTTCAGGTTGCGCCATTCTTTTGAGATACGATCCTTCAATCATGGTTCTCTTTACTTCTTCTGGAAGAGGTTGGGTCATCTCGGTTAACGTGTGTCCCGGAGCTACGGTATTCACATTGATGTAAGGGGCTAATTCCTTTGCCATGGTTTTCGTGAGGTTGATAACGGCAGCCTTTGAGGCACTATAGTCCATTATCCCCTCGCGGCCACAATGATCAATCCCCCGAATGGATGAGATATTAATGATTTTTCCAGATTTCTGTTTGAGCATATACTTTGCCGCCGCTTGAGAGCAAAGAAATACCCCGATCAAATTCACCTCTAAGGTTTTGATCCAGTCCTCTACGGTTTTCTCCATAAAAGGTCTTGAAATCACAATCCCTGCGTTATTCACCAGGATATCTATTCCCCCGAAATCCTTTACGAAGGCCTCCATAAAGTTTTCGACCTGATCCTTTTTTGACACATCCCCTGGATAGACTCTCAGAGAATAACCTTTCGACTGGGCCGTTTCAATGGCATGTTGCCTGTGAGCCTCATTCACTTCTACGATTCCCACCTTCCCCCCTTCTTCCAGCATGAGGAGTGCTGTGGTGAGCCCAATTCCCCTTCCTCCTCCTGTAATTAAGGCTGTTTTGTCTTTAAATCGCATAAGAAAATCCTCCTTTCTATTAACCTTTCACTGCTCCAGCCCCCCAGCCACGAATCAGATACCGTTGAATGGTCACAAAAAAGAGTAAAGCGGGGATGGTAATCATCATCCCAGCAGACATAATCAAACCCCAATCAATGAGGGCAGAATGAAAAAGGTCTTGAACTCCAACAGGCAATGTTTTCAATTCATCCGAGGTAATAAGAATTCGAGTGAAGATATAGTCATTCCATGCCAGAATAAATGTAAAGATAGAAGTGGCAATGATTCCAGGGAGAGCCAGGGGAAGGACCACGTGAATGACCGCACGAATCCGATCTGCACCGTCCACTAAGGCTGCTTCTTCTAACTGAATAGGAATGGTTTTGAAAAAAGCTCGCATCAACCAGAGGGTAAAGGGAAGACAGAATGAGGTGAAGGCTAAAACCAGGGCAAAATGGGTATTCTCAATTCCAATCTTCTTCGCTAAAATAAAGAAGGGAATGACAATCATAATAGGAGCAAACATATAGGTACATAGAATAAGCCCAGCTATCTTTTCTCTTCCAGGGTATTGGTAACGGGTAAGGCTATAGGCTCCTATGGCGCTCACGATCATGGTGAGAAGCACGGTACATCCAGAGACAAGAATACTATTCCGAAAATAGATAAGAAAGTGGGTGGAGGTGAAAAGACGTTTGAAATTGTCCCAGGTGACTTGATGAGGAATGAATGAGGGAGGTTGAGCGAATACCTCTGATGGGGGTTTGAACGAGGTGGAGGCCATCCAGAAGAAAGGAAAGGAGGCTTGAAGAGCAAGAAGGAGTGCTGCTCCGTATAAAAAGAGTCTGTTTGAAAATTTTTGAATTTTAAACCGGTTCACCCGATGTCCGCCTCCTCCCGAAATAGTCCAAAATAGAGGATGGTACAAACCACTAAAATAGCAAACATGATCACTGCAAGGGCGGCCCCCAGGCCTGCCTGATAATACGTCAATGTTCGCATGTAGGCATATACTGGTAATGTCCGAATAAAACGTCCTGCTCCGGCCCCTTCTCCCATTAGCCAGACCGTATCAAATTTAGTAAACATCCAGATGCTTCGAAGGAGAATGACCACAAATAATATCCCCCGAATCTGAGGAAGGGTGATATGGATAAAACGGCGGATGGCAGAAGCGCCATCGACCTTTGCGGCTTCATAAAGCTCGGGTGGAATGGTTTGAAGTCGGGCTAATATACTCAGTAACACAAAGGGGAAGAATTGCCATATGCTCATGATGATTAAGGAGAGCATGATGTGATCTGCACCAAGCCAGCAGATAGGATCTTTTACTACACCCAATGCAAGGAGCCAATAATTAACGACTCCATAGGTATCATTCAGGAGCCACTTCCATAAAATCACGGCCACAATGGTGGGAACCATATATGGGAAAAGGACGATGGCACGAACGAGACCCCTTCCGATGAAAGTTTCGTTCAAAATAAGGGCCGCTGCGACACCCAGAATAATTTGAAATAGGATGGTCCATCCTGAGTAGATAACTCCGAGTTTGAGGCTTGACCAAAATTCTGGGTCTTTCCAGAGATAGAAATAGTTTTCCAGACCGACAAAGCGTTCCTGGGGGAAGAAAGAGTGTTTCTCGAGAAGGCTAAGCCAGATGGAATAGGCGACAGGGTAGAGGATCAATCCCAGAATAAGAGCGAAAGCGGGTAGGATTGTAATATATCCTATAAGCTGTTCCCGACGGATCCCTTTTGTCAATGAATCCAACCCTCGGCGTTTAATAAAATTCGGTATAGAGTTTAAAACTCGAATAGATGCCAATTCAAATTTTTGAATAGAAATTTCTTTCATCCTAAAAAGGAAGGGGCTGGATTAAGCCCTTTCGAGGCCTCAATCCAGCCCGTGATACAAGAACGATTTACCATCGCTTATAGCCGAGTTTTGTAATCAATTCCTCGGCCCTGGCCTGTCCCTTTGCGGCGGCCTGAGCCGGAGGCATCCCACGAACAACATCTGTCACCATATCAGGAATGATCCCTGATCCAAGGATCTCCAGGCCAAAGGGCAACTTGAGATCGTCCCACTCGATGATCAAAGTGGGTTTTGCCTGGTCCTTTTCGAAGTATCGATACTGCATATCCAGCCATTCCTTCCATTTTTTAACCATATCATTAGCCCAGTAGGCCGGATTATTTCGAACGGACTTAAGGGTAGGTAAAAGATGGATTGGAACGGTATGGAGATATTTAATGTAATTTTCCTCTTTGAAGAAAAATTTGAGAAATTTAGCTGCCTCTTCAGGATACTTTGAATTCTTGAAGATCATCCAGGGTTCAGCATCAATTTGGGCCGCAGTCTCTTTTCCTGAAGGTCCACGAGGTTTCACCAGAACTCCGAAGTGGTCAGGATTGGCCATCTCTTTAGGAGCATATTTTTCAATATACCCTGCTCCCCGACCATAGCCTTGATAGAGGATAGCGGCCTTCCCTGTGGCCAGATTAGCAAACGTATCCAAATATCCATGACCCAACCATCCAGGAGGAAGAACGGTATCATTGAGTTTTTTATAAAACTCCAAAACTTCAATGACCTCTTTAGAGGTAAAGGTGGGACGTCCTGTTTTCTTGTCAAAAAGTCTTCCCCCATTCGCCTTGGTGAGTTCACCCACTAGGATATTGATGAATAACCCTACCCCTGGAAGGGAAAGACCGTAGCGGGTCACTCGACCATCTTTATCTCGTTCCATCATCGCTTGGGCCATTTTAATGAAATCATCCCATGTCTCCGGGGGTTTTAATCCCTTTGCCTTGAAAATATCTTTTCGATAAATTAAGAGGGAAGTGGCTGCAGAGTGGGGAATCCCGTAATACTTTCCATCATGGAAGCATTGTCTGCGGACAGCTTCCCAGATATTCTCCTTTCCAATGGATTCAGCAATATCTTCCTGATCCCGGAGTAACCCTTTGGCATAGAAAGAGGCACAGGTGACAGCCTGGCCATGGCTTGCTTCTGGAGGGGCTCCAGCGGCCAGAGCGGCTGTCAATTTTGCCTCCAGATCTCCCCAAGCGAGGGCTTCCTGTTTGATGGTCACGTCTGGGTTTAATTTTTCATAATCATTGATGATCTGCTGGAATGCAGCCACGGTTTGAGGTTCAGTTTCAGTATGCCAGATTCGCACGACCTTCTTTTCAGCAGCCATGACGATCCATGGAAGAGAGAAGATGAATAAAAAAATTATTGCTAAAATCAACCATCCTCTTTTTTCTACCATGATTTTACCCTCCTTTCTTTTTTATTTTCCAATTCTTTCTCCAAAAAACTAACCTCCGTTTAATTTTTTCACCCCCTTTCTTTTAATTCCTAAGTAGACGAAATCCTTTTTAAATTTTTAAAGCAATTTCTTCCCCTTCCAATACCGCTTCCATGACCTCCCTTGGTAGGGAGGCATCTCCCACCACATAAATCTCTGAGACTTTCCCTTTTAATTCCTCAAAGAGTTCATTATTGGGAATGGATCCAAGGGCTATTACTGTAGAATCGTAGCCTTCGAGCTTTTTTTGGCCCTGAGAATCTTCCACCCATAATCCATCTTTTTCAAATCGAATCGCCTTCGTAGAAGTGAGAATGGTTACCCCTTTCCCCCTCAATCTCTGATTTAAAAAATGTTGGAGGTGACTTACCAGATCGAGAGCTATTCCCTCTCTCATTTCAACCAAAGTCACCTCTTTCCCTATTTCCGAAAGAAAATCGGCCAATTCACTCCCAATCCCACCCCCTCCGACAATTAACACCCTCTGGCCAACCTTATCAGGATGAGAAAGGGCTTCTTCTACAGAAAGGGATGGGATTTCATTAATTCCATCGATGAATGGAAGGAGGGGTTTTGCTCCAGTTGCCAGAATGAGGACATCTGGTTTTTCTTTTTTTAGTAAATTCGGATCGAAATTTTGATTCAGATGAATCGTGATGGGAAGTTTTTTGAGCTGATTAATGAGATAGGTCGTAAATTCTTTTAAGACCTCTTTTTTGGGAGGAATGGCAGCCAATAAAAAACGACCTCCTAACTCCTTTTCCTTTTCAAAAAGGGTCACTTGATGGCCCCTGAGGGCCGAAATTTGAGCCGCCTTCATCCCTCCGGGTCCCCCTCCAACAATCCAAACTTTCTTGGGTTGATCTGTCCTAAGAGGGATTAATGTTTGTTCCCGGCCGGCTTCCGGATTCACCGCGCACTGTAACGCCCCTGTTCGGATACTTTTGATGCAGCGATTGCAAGAGATACAAGGAATAATCTCTTCGGTTTTTCCTTGAGAGGCTTTTAAAGGGAGATCTGGGTCGGCGATCAATGCCCTGCCCATGGAGACAAGATCTGCTTTTTTCTCCTCTACTATTTTATTGGCTAACTCTGGGGTTCGAATTCTCCCTACGGTAATCACCGGAATAGAAACGACCGATTTGATCCCTTGGGCCAGATGAACAAAGACCCCTTCATCGGCATAATAGGGAGGATGGTTGAGGTATCCTGAGGCAGCTACACAGGCTGAAATATGAAGACCATCTGCCCCGTTTCGTTCAAGGGCTTTCGCAATTTCTTTCGTTTCCTCTAAGGTGAGGCCTCCCTTCACATATTCATCTGCGCTAAGTCGGCATAGAATAGTAAAATCTGGTCCCACTTGATTTCGAACCGCTCTCAGGACTTCGATGGCCATCCGCATCCGCCGTTCAGGATCCCCACCATACTCATCGGTTCGATGATTTGAGAAGGGAGAGAGAAACTGGTTGATGAGATAACCATGGGCCATATGGATTTCAACGCCATCCGCTCCCGTTTCCCTGACCCTTCTGGCCGCCTCTCCAAAGGCCTTTATAATCTTTTGAATCTCTTCCGCGGACAGTTCAAGGGGCATTTCCAATCTGACAGGGCAAGGGATAGCCGATGGGGCGACGATTGGAGAGCCTGTAAAGGAAGAGGAAGTTTGTCGGCCCGCATGGTTAATTTGAATTACAATCTTTCCTCCTTCCTGATGAACCTTTTGGACCAATCTTCGAAAGGAGGGGATGTTTTGATCCCTATCGAGGAGAGCCATATTCGGAGAGGCTCGGCCCTGCTTTAAAATTCCGGTATGTTCAAATGTGATATATCCCACGCCTCCTTTCACTCTCCTTAGATAGTAAGCAATATGTCGATCGTTGACCGAACCATCCTCTCCTGCAAAATGGGTCGCCATAGGAGGCATGACAATTCGGTTCCGCAATTGCATCGTCCCGAGGGAAAATGGTTCAAAGAGAAATTTAAACGGATGCATCCAGAGGCCTCCTCTTATGGAAAAGGGATTGACAATCCCCCTTCTAAAATGGTATACAAAATTGTATTAAATTTATCAAAAGAGAATCCTCATGTCAAGTATTAATTCGATCCGGGTTTCTGAAGAGATAGAGAGGGATATTCTCTCTGGGTATTTTAAACCCAGAGAACGTTTAATTGAGATGGATCTCATTTCTCGATTTGGGGTCAGCCGGACTGTGATCCGAGAGGCGTTCAAAAGGTTGGAGGCTAAGGGATTGGTCAGGGCCATTCCCTATCGAGGGGTGGTCGTTTCCGACTTAACGGTTGAGGAAATTGAAGAGATCTATTTCATTCGAATTAAACTCGAAAAAATTGCAGCGCAACTCGTGATCAAACATATCACTCCCCATGAAGTGAGGGAATTGAAAAAATTTTCTAAAGAGGTGGAGAACCATCTTCGACAAAAAACCCATCAAATGATTGAGAAAGATTCCCAATTCCATCAGATGATCTTTAAGGCTTGTCGAAATAGTTATCTCTGCGAACTCATCGATTTTCTTAGAACGAAAGCCCATATCGTTCGATTCAATGCCTGGTCCCTTCCCCATCGAATTGAGCAATCCATTTCCGAACACCGGGAGATGGTAAAGGCCCTCGAAAAAAGAGATTTAAAACGATTTGAAAATTTGATCGTTCGACATCTTACCTATTCAAAGAAGAGCTATTTGAGCCAATTAAAAGGGATGGGAGAAGCCTAAACTCTATGGAAGAGAAAAAATTTAAATTCTTACTCTATGAGGATATGCATGAGATCGGGAAGGCTCTCTTAAGGGAGAAAGGAGAATTATTATTTGCCAAGTCTTTGGAAGAAGAGGCCCTCCTTGAGGATGTAAAGGAGGTGGATGGGATCGTCATTCGGGCTAATGGAAGGGTGACACGAAGGGTCATGGATTATGCTCCGAAACTGAAAGTCATTGGAAGGCACGGGGTAGGGGTTGAAAATATCGACCTCGAGGCAGCGACAGAGAAAGGGATATGGGTCGTGAATACCCCAGAGGCGAATGATCTCTCAGTTGCAGAGCATTTCTTTGGACTGGCCCTGATCCTTTCAAAAAAACTGAAGAAGGCTGATATCGCCTTACGGGAAGGGAGATGGGGAGCACGGTATGAATATATTGGGAATGAGCTCCATGGAAAGACCCTGGGGATTTTAGGTTTTGGTCGGATCGGGAAGGCGATTGGACGGATAGGCTATAAAGGTTTTGATATGAAGGTCCTCTATTACGATGTGATTCGATATGAGGAGGTTGAGAAGGAGATCGGAGCTGAAAAAGTGGGGCTGGAGGACCTGTTGGCCAGATCAGACTTCATCTCCATAAATCTTCCCATGCTCCCTGAAACCAGAGGCCTCATTAAAGAAGAAGAATTTCTAAAAATGAAGCCGACGGCCTACATTATTAATCTGGCGAGAGGTCCTATCTGGGATGAGAAGGCTCTTTATAAGGTCTTGAGAGAAGGAAGGATTGCTGGGGCAGGATCAGATGTGTATGAGGTCGAACCGACTCCAAAGGATAATCCTCTATTTGAATTAGATAACTTTATTGGCACTCCTCACATGGCGGCCCATACGGATGAGGCCTTGAAAAGGATGAGTTTAGTGGCTGAAGATGTCCTTCGGGTGCTGGAAGGGAAGATTCCCTATCATCCTGTCAATCGACCTAAATTCCAAGAAGAGAGGGGAAAAATTGATTCCGATAAGAATCTATGAAGAACTCTGTAAAGGAGTTGACGAATGTGGGATCTGTCTTTATGTCTGTCCAAAAGAGGTATTTAAGCCCTCTGAATCGTTCAACTCCAAGGGGTATCATCCTCCCATGATCATGAAGGCAGATCAATGTACCCAGTGTGAGAATTGTATGATTTTCTGCCCCGACATGGCCATCGTGATCTCAGGGGATAAAAGAAAAAGGAGAGGTCCAAGATGAGTGGGAAACGAGTTCTCACGGGAAGGTATTTTATGATGGGGAATGTGGCCTGTGCTGAAGGGGCGATTGCGGCCGGATGTGAGTTTGCCGCAGGCTATCCCATCACTCCTGCTACCGAAATTGCGAATCGATTAGCAGAAAGGCTTCCCCAAGTGGGAGGAGCCTTTTTTCAGATGGAAGATGAGATTAGTGCCATAGCGGCGGTGATTGGGGCCTCTTGGACTGGAAGGAAATCGATGACCGTGACCTCTGGTCCAGGGATTAGCTTGATGTTAGAAAATATTGGTTTTGCGATCGGGGTCGAGACCCCCTGTGTGATTGTCAACGTGCAACGAGGGGCTCCTACCACTGGGATGCCAACCGTTGGAATCCAGGGGGATATGGTCCAGGCTCGAAGAGGCTCTCATGGGGATTATGAGATTATCGCTCTTTGTCCCTCTTCTCCCCAGGAGATGTTTGAACATACCATTGTCGCCTTTAATGATGCCGAGAAATACCGGACTCCGGTCTTTATTCTTTCAGATGCTTTTTTAGGACATATGAGGGAAGAGGTGATCATTCCTGAGGCCGAAAAGATTAAAACGGAATATCGAAAAATTCCTGCTGAAGGGATCCCTCCATCAGAGATCAAAGGGTTTCTTGACGAAGAGGTTGCTCCTATGCCTATTTTTGGGAAAGGATTTAAGGCCCATGTGACGAGTTCTTGTCACGATGAGTATGGGAGACGAAATCTCATTGACATTTCCGCTTTGGATCATTTTATCAAGAAACTTAGTCATAAGATCCTTAAACACAAAGAAGAGATCATTATTGTGGAGAAAGATTATGAGGGGGCAGAGATCGTCCTTGTCTCTTATGGAGCCGTCGCTCGAGCGGCCAAGGAAGCTGCCTTAAGAGCAAGAAAAGAGGGACTTCCGGTGGGGACCCTTCGCTTGATTACGGTTTGGCCTTTTCCGAAGGAGGAGATCGAAAGGATGGCTCGCCAGGCAAGATGGGTAATCGTGTTGGAGAATAATTTAGGACAGATCTATCCTTACATTAAGGCAGAAGCGGCTCGGTTTTCAGAGGTCTCTTTTATTCCTCCCAAAATGATTGGCCAACTTCATGATCCGGAGGAGATTTTAACGACGATTCGGGAGATGATAAAATGAATGAATGGGTTCATCCTCTTCATCGATTTAAAAGACCCACGGTGGTTCATACCACTTTTTGTCCCGGTTGTGGGGATGGAATGATAGCCCAGGCCATTTTAAGAGCCATCGATGATTTAGGGATGGATCTTGACGATTTTATATTCGTCTCTGGGATTGGATGTGCAGCATGGATTCCCAGCCCTCTTTTTAATGCGGATGTATTGCACACCACCCATGGAAGGCCAATTGCTTTTGCCTTTGGTATCAAAATGGGACTCCCAGAGAAGAAGGTCATGGTCATCAGTGGGGATGGAGATCTCGTGGCGATCGGAGGAAATCATTTAATTCATAATGCTCGAAGAAATATAGAGATGGTCGTCATCTGTGTTAATAATGGAATTTATGGGATGACCGGAGGACAGGCGGCACCGACCACTCCCATGGGGATTCAGACCACCACGACCCCCTACGGCACGGTTGAAAATACATTTAATATCTCTCAGTTGGTTAAGGCAGCTGGAGCCTCTTTTGTGGCCTGCTGGACCACTGCCCACCCAAGACAGTTAACGAATTCCATCAAAAAAGCCATCCAGAAAAAGGGATTTGCCTTTATTGAAGTCTTTTCCCAGTGTCCTATTCAATTTGGAAGAAAGACTGGAGTAGGAAGTGCCATCCAGATGCTTGAGGATTATAAAAAGAGGTCTATTTCCGTCCAGGAGGCCGGAACCCTTTCAGAGGAAGAATTGAAGGGGAAAATTGTAGTGGGGGAGCTGGTCGATATTGAGAAGCCAGAGTTGGTAGAAGAGATAAAAAAAATGAAGCAGAGGGCTTCAGGAGAAAAGGAATGAGTCGAATAGAGATTTTAATTGGAGGGGTAGGGGGTCAAGGGGTCGTTCTTTCAGCTGTTCTTTTAGGGGCAGCGGCCACCCTTTTTGAGAATAAAAAGGCTGTTCAAACCCAATCCTATAGTTCAGAATTGAGGGGAGGCTCTACCCGGGCAGAAGTCATTCTCTCTGAGGAACCCATCTTGGATCCTCAGGTCAGGAGACCCGATATCTTGATCGTATTTTCAGAAGATGCCCTCTCAAAATATATCGATCGAATTAAACCCGGAGGGTTGCTGATCATTGACTCCGATCTCGTGAAAGGAACAAAACCAGGAGATTATGAGATCCTTCCGATCCCTGCGACAAGTATTGCCGATAAGGAGATGGGGAATCCTGTGGTGGCCAATCTTATCGTCCTGGGAGCTTTAATTAAAAAAACAGGCATTCTCTCAGTTCAAAGCCTGGAGAAAGCCATCGAAATAAATGTTCCCAAAAAGGCTATCGAGTTGAATTTAAATGCTTTTCGGAGGGGATTTGAGTTTGCTTAGGGATCAAAGGGTGGTGGGATTTGAAATTTTTTAAGGAAAAGATGAAAATTCAGGACTCTTTTATTCAAAAGGGAGGAAAAGATGGGGATCAAAACATATGATCAATATATAGCCAGTCTAAGGATGATGAGGCCAACCGTTTATATGTTTGGAGAAAAGATTGAAAATCCAGTCGATCATCCACGGATTCGAGCAGGGATAAACGCGACAGGGGCCACCTATGAATTAGCCAGTAAAGAGGAATACAGAGAATTGATGACGACGATTTCACCTTTTATAGGAGAACCTATCAATCGTTTCACTTTACCACCCCAATCCATCGAAGATTTGGTTGCAAGGGTAAAGATCAATCGTATTTTAGGAGCCTATGTAGGAACTTGCCATCAAAGATGTACAGGTTTAGACTGTCTCTGTGCCCTCTCAATCGTTACCTATGACATCGATAAAAAATATGGAACCCATTATTACGATCGTTTCATGGAGTTCTTGAAGTACATGCAAAAGAATGATCTTACCGCCAATGCGAGTGTGACGGACGTGAAAGGGGATCGGAGTCTTGGGCCTCACGAACAACCTGATAAAGATATGTACCTTCGGGTGGTGGAGGAGACAAAGGAAGGAATCATTGTAAGAGGGGCGAAGGTTCATCAAACAGGTTCAATAAGTTCACATGAAATTATTGTCCTTCCCACTCGAGCCATGCAGAAAGGGGATGAGGAGTACGCATTGGCCTTTGCGATTCCCTCCGATACCAAAGGACTTATTCACGTCGTAGGAAGAAATTCGATGGATACTCGGGAAATCGAGGGCGTGGATTGTGGCAATATTCGATACAGTAAATATTGTCCCACCCTTATTTTTGACGAAGTGTTTGTCCCCTGGGAGCGTGTCTTCATGTATAAAGAAGTGGAATTCGCAGCCGAATTGGTTAGTCGTTTTTCAGCCTTTCATCGGCAATCCCACGGAGGGTGTAAGGCCGGTAAGATCGATGCGATGACTGGGGCGGCCCTGATGATGATGGAATATAATGGGACGACAAAGGTGAGCCATCATAAGGAGAAGGTCATCGATATGATCCATAGGGCTGAAACCCTCTATGGATGTAGTCTTGCAGCCTCCTATGAAGGAAAGAAGGAGCCTTCGGGGACCTATTTTATAAACCCCATTTTAGCCAATGCCTCCAAAATTCATGAGGGAAAGGAAATGGCCGAGGCTACTCGACTGATGATTGATATTGCCGGAGGATTTGTGGCCGATCTTCCTTCGGATAGGGATTTTGAGAATCCTGAGATAGGAGAACTTTTGAAGAAATATCTAAAGGGTGCCAAAGGAGTTCCCGTGGAGAATCGAATTCGAATGTTACGACTGATTGAGAAGATGGCTATGGAGAGTGCAGATACGATCTCAGATATTCATGGAGGTGGTTCTCCTGCTGCCCATCGCCTCACCATTTTCAGGGAATCGGATCTCGAATATAAGAAGAGATGCGCGAAACGTCTTGCCGGAATTGTGGATTAGAAGTTTGATCAAGTTAAGAGTCCCATATTTTTTAATATTTCTTTCAACTCTTCTTTAGCTTTGGGGCTTATTCCTCCAACAGGAGGAATTCCAACACCGGCATCGATGCCGATAAGATTGAGGGCTTCTTTTATTACCACAGGAAAAGTTCCTAAATCGAAGGCTAATCGGAGAGGAGCCAGTCGATATTGGGCCGAAAGGGCCCTGGGATGATCTCCTGCCATAAAGGCCTCATAAATCTCGACGATCAATTTGGGGGCTACATTGGCCGTCGCGGCAATGGCTCCTTTTCCTCCATAGCAGAGCGTTCCATAAATCAGGGTATCCCGGCCTGCAAGGACTGAAAATCTTTCCCCCGTTCTTCGAATATATTCAGCCGTAAGCGTGAGATCGCCCGAAGAATCCTTAATCCCGACAATGTTGTCTACTTTCGAGGCCCTGACCACAAACTCAGCAGAGAGATTAATCCCCGTTCGAGGAGGATTGTTATAAAGGAGAACGGGAAGTCGGGTGGATTTGGCAATGGAGGTGTAATACTCCATTAACTCTTCGTCATTGGGTCGGATAAAATAAGGAGTAATGACAGAAACGGCACTCGCTCCAGCCGATTCAGCCATTTGAGTCAAAGCGATGGCCTCTCGTGTTGTCACCGACCCTGTCCCTACATACACCGGCACCCGGCCATTGGTTTCATCAATGACTATCTCGACCACCTTTTTCTTTTCTTCAAAAGTCAGGGCATAGAATTCTCCTTGACTCCCTACAGGAAAGAGGCCATGAACGCCTCCTTCAATCAGATAGTTCGTCAGCTTCCGGAGAGCCGATTCATTGACCTTTCCCTCTCTGGTGATTGGCGTGACCATAGCAGGAATGATTCCTTTAGGTTGAAAGCCCATTTTTTTCTCCTTTGAAAGAATCAACTCATCCCGAATCCTTTCTTCTTTTTGAGGCTGAAAAAAAGCATTATGAAGAGAAGGATCATTAATCCTATACCGATAGGTCGAACCAGCATGGCCAGGGGATCATTCATATAGGTGAGTAAGGCCCTTCTTAAAGAGGTATCCGCTATATTCCCTATAAGAATTCCCAGAACCATAGGGGCTACAGGGATCGCCTTTACTTTCATGATATATCCAACTAATCCAAATGCGAATGCACTGATGATGTCAAAATGGGTAAACCCAGACCCCCATGCTCCCAGAATAGACATGGCTGTAGCAATAGGAAGGATAATCTCTCTACGAATCGATAATAATCGAATCACATAGCTTGATAGAAGCAATCCTGCGAATATGATCATAATGGCTGATAACCAGAAGAGGAGGACAATGAATGTGACAAATCCCGGTCTTTCGATCATAAGCATCGGCCCTGGCCTCACTCCGTAAATAAATAGCGCAGCAAGAAGAATGGCTGTAGGCCCACTTCCAGGAATTCCCAATACGAGTGTTGGAATTAGGGCGCCCCCTGATGTGGCATTGTTAGCCACTTCAGCCGCGATTATCCCTTCAAAACTTCCTTTCCCAAAGTCTTCTTTTCTCTTAGATGTGCGATAAGCCAAATCATAGGAGACCCAGCAAGAGGCCGATTCTCCAATACCAGGGATACAACCGATACCAATTCCTACGAAGGCTGAGCGGATAATATTTTTCACATTTTTTTTTAGAATTCCGAATGGGATAATCGCTCTGCCAGGTTTCCCTGCCAACTGGTAAGGGACCTTCTCTTTTAGAACCACCAAGACCTCCGAGATCCCAAAAAGTCCTATAAGGGCAGGGACAAAATTAAAACCCCTAATTAGGACCTCGTGATAGGCAAAACGAGGATAGGCCCATATCTCCTCCATTCCTACCATTGCGATTAATAGCCCCAATATTCCTGAGATCCAACCCTTTATCACTTCTTTTCCTGCTAAGGAGCCACAAACTAATACTCCAGCCATACAGGCCAGAAAAACCTCCCAATCACCAAATTTAAGAGCAATGATAAATATAAAAGGTAATGAGATAAGGGTGAAGAGTTCTCCAAGCAATTCCCCGATTCCCGAGGCGATGGTCACTGCACCAATAGCCTCCCTCGCTTTCCCCATCTTTGCCAAAGGAAAACCATCCAAACAGGTGGCTGCAGCAGCGGGGGTTCCTGGGATGTTCATCATAGTAGCAGTAATGCCCCCTGAGAATATGGCTCCGGTGTATATTGCTATAAGAAGAGCAAGTCCCCATTCCATAGGAATGCGAAAGGCAAAACCCAACATCAAGGCCATACCCATGACAGCCGTTAGACCGGGGGTGACTCCCACAAATATCCCTAACATAGTTCCAAGCAATTCCATCCCTATAATCGGTGGAGAAAATACTACCAGAGCTTTGCTCGGAATCATTCCCCATTCTTTGAATATAAAATCCCAGTTCATATTCGATTACCTATGGAAGTGGCATATCAAATATCCATGGGGTAATTAGCCCTACAAGGAGTGAAGCCCCGATGGAGAGAAGGAGGACTTCCAATAATCTTCCTACTTTCAAATAAAGGAAGATCCCGAAGAAGTAGATGAAATTTATAAGTAAGAAGGGGATTGTTCCAATAAGGGCAACATAAATAGCTGTCCATCCGGCAATGATCAAAAATCGGCGAGATTCGACCCCTTCTTTTATCTTTCGACACAATAGGACAATTCCCGCCTGCCCATTTGAAGCCACTGAACGGAGGATAAGAGAACCAGAGAGTCCAATAAGTACCAACCCGAGAATTAATGGGAGAAAACCGGGTCCCATAAAAAAGCCCCATCTTCCCTTTTGGGGCATTCTTATTGATTCGAAGATGATAAAAACTGAAAGAGATAGAAGGACTAAACCAATAATAAAATCTCCAGCTGCTGATTCTTGGTCCCTTTTATTTTTAAACTCGCTGAGATCCTTTTTATCCACTCTTATTCTCTATGTATCTATGCGCGAATGGAATGTTTTTAATATAGAGATAGAGGAAGTCAAATAAGGAGAAAGGGGGTACCTATTTCCCTTTATATTCTTTAAACATTTTTTCGACCTTTTCAGGCCATGGTCGCACTGTTTTTGCCCTCTCATGAGGGGGCCATTTCCATTCCTCTATTTTTGGGATTCCGAGTGTTGAAGGATTTACCGGAGCGATTCCTCCCTCAAAAAGTGGCCAGCTCCTAGCGCTTTCTATTTTTGACATCATTTTATCGCTCTCTATCCCCATGAGCGGATCAATGAACATAGCCCCTTCTTTCACCGTGGTCTTTTTAAAACTCTCCTGTTCTATCGCAAAAAGGAACGCATCGGCAATCTTAACCACGATCTCTTCTGGAGTATCTCGGTGAATGTAGAGGCCGAAAAAGGGATTGATAGGAATATTCGCAACAAGCTTAGGAAATACCTCATTAATCGGTCTGAAATTTACGCCTTCAAATATGATGGGTTTGTCATAAAGATTAGCAATGGGTCTGATTAACTTTGCAGCCGCATAGTCTGTGATATCTCCCATACTCACCGAGGCGAATTGGATATCCCCGGCAAGTAAGAATTTCCCCGCTTCTCTCCCACCTTTATAAGGGATCACAATGGCCTTTCCTTTTAGCCCAGCCTCCTTTAATACTAAATCACCAAATATCTCACCATTACTCCCTGCTCCAGGATGTCCATATTTAAGTTTCCCAGGCTTTGCTTTGATCTCTTCAAGGAGTTCTTCGATTGTCTTCCATGGCGCATCGTACTTGACGTAGATGGTTGTTGGAGTTGTATTACTCAGAAAGGCATAAAAATTTGTCCAGCTTATGGGAGCATGTTTCAGAACAGGCCATGTTCCATGCACCGCAGCCCCTCCAAACCAGTTATATCCATCCGCCGGAGATTTTGCGACATGAGTTGCACCGATGGAACCCAGGGCTCCCAGCATGTTGGTTACCGTAATTTTTACCCCTAACTTCTTCTCCATCTCCAAGGCAAGGGATCGGCTCGCTATATCAGAGGTTCCACCCGCAGCCCATCCGCAGTAGACAGTAATGGCTTTTTCAGGCCATGCAGCAATGGATTGACCTAAACTAAAGGAAAAAGCTAAGAAAAGACTTATTAGAATCAATACCAAATTTTTCATATGGTCTCCCTCCTTAAATTAATTTAATAGAGATTTAAAAACTCATGGGTTTCATTTTGATTCGATTTTATACCGGAGTCATAGACAAAGTCAACTTTTTCGTAACCCATCACTTAGGGGGTTACCCTTTTTCGATTTCTTATATCGGGGGATCGAAATTAGTATTTCGAGTCACTTTTTAGGATAGGATTTAAGAATAGGCAGAGTAAGAAGTCCGTCAGGGATTAAGACTACCCTTGATTTCGGATTCTTTTCTAATTCTCGATTTAGAGCTTCCTGGAGGGTAGGAGCGAATTCAAGATATAATTCTTTCAATGTCTCTTCGGGAAGGAGGCAATCCGTTATTACCATTCTTGCCTGTTTTAAAATCCGAGCAAGAATCAATGCCTTCTGTTCTCCTGGAGCAAAACCTTCCTCCCGAGAGATGGCAATGACCTCGTCCACATCTTGAGCTCGTTTCATAATATTACAATATCCGGGATGACCACAGCCATCTTCACAGGGAGCTGGAATGAGAATCACCCCTCCCTGAGTGACTACAGGTTTCGGCCCGAAAACGACGACATTGGCCGCCCGAGTGGCCTGATAGAGATCTCGGCTTTTAGGATAGCTTACACCACTTACGACAATCTCTCCTGGCTCTTCGATCTCGACCTCATAAAGCCTTCGCGCCACTTTGACCCCTTCATTAAAAGCCTCTATCGGATCTCCTGCCACCACTTTCACCACCTCTTTTTTCCCTGTCTGGACGACATTCACAATGAAGTGGAGTCCAAGGGCAGACGCTGCCTCCATGAGGAATGTTCTGAAACGATTCCCTTCCACAACTCCCAATCGGGTCTCTTCCATCATAGAGTAATTATGGGTTGCTGCAATTGTCCCCTCCCCCGCAACGCCTACGGCAAGGCTCTTCACCCCTCCGCTATACCCTGCAAAGAGGTGGGTTTCAATGACTCCTGTGGCAATTCGAATATCCGCCTCCACGACCCTTCGATTGAAAATCAGGGGAATCCCACCCTCCGTCATTCCTAAATCAACCAATTCGTTTTGGTTGTAGGCGTCATGGTTGACAAAGAGAATTTCATCCACCACTTCCCCGAATTTCTCTTTTAATTCCTCATAGGTATTGGGTCGATGGGTTCCTGTAGCCACGACTGCAGTGATCTCTTTCTTTTTGATTCCACCCTCTTCGAGTTCTTTAATCAGAAGGGGAAGAATAATCTCTTCGGGAAGTTTCCGGGTAATATCCGTCACAATGATGGCAACCCTTTGTCCGGATCTAACGATATTTCTTAGTCGAGGAGAACCGATGGGATGCTCAAGAGCCTCCTCAACCGCCTTTCTCACATTCGGAACAGGAGTCCTCTCATGAGAGACGACCCATTGGACGGAGATATGGTCTGGAATCTCAAGGTCGATCATCCTTTTTCCGCATGGAATAGGGTAATGCTTCATCTTCTTATTTCCTTTTTATTTATTACCATAGCCCGTTTAGAATGGCAATGAATCACAAGAAGAAAATATCTTTGGCTCTGAAACGAACCTCTTCCTCAATCCTATCCTTCTTTTAGGAAAACTTCGACCTCTTTTCTATAAGGAAGGGAGGGTTGGGCGCCCAGTTTGGTGGTAGCGAGGGCTCCGGCGGCATTGGCCCACCTCAGGGATTGTCGAATTGGTTTTCCTTCTGAGAGGGCACAGGCCAGAGCTCCCATAAAGGCATCTCCTGCAGCGGTCGTATCGACCACCTTCACCTTAAAGGCTTTCATCCAGATCTCTTCATGATCATTTTTAAAGTAGAGGCCTTTGGGGCCGAGGGTGATCACTACGTTTTTTACTCCCTTTGAAAGAAGTTTTTGAGCGATGTTAGGAAACTCTTTCTCATGGTGAATATGGAGACCAGCGAGGATTTGGGCCTCTAATTCATTCGGGATAAGATAATCCACCAAAGGAAAGATTTCTTGCGGAACGGAAAGGGGAGGCGAGGGATTAAGCAGGGTTAAGGCGCCATATTTTTTAGCCATCTTTAATCCCCAGTGGACCGTTGAGATCGGGATTTCGAGTTGGGAGACAAAGACTCGAACCGCTTCCCACATGAGGGAGATTCCTTTTAGGTCTATTATCCTGAGCCACTCGTTTGCTCCACGAAAGACCACGATTCGATTCTCTCCCGTGGGGCCCAATTCAATAAAGGCCATTCCTGTAGGAATCTTTTTGTCCATGAGAATAGAACGTGCATGAAAACCCGATTTAACCAAATATCGACGGTATGATTTGCCATAAGAATCGTTTCCTAACTTCGTGATAAAGGAAACTTCCGCTCCTAATCTTTTCGATGCAACGGCCTGGTTAGCTCCTTTTCCGCCGAAAACGACCGTGAACCCATTGGCTTGGATCGTCTCTCCTGGCTGGTGAAAACGAGGCACCCTTAGAATCAAATCCACATTTGAACTGCCAAGAACAAGGATTTTACCGGTCATCCCGTTCCCCCTAAACTCGAAAGAAAAAGCTCCAAGAATCTTTCCGCCTCTACATTAAGGCAGACATTAAGTTTTGGTCCCTCTGGCCATTCTATGATCCTTCCATAATAAGGCCCTTCTTCGGTTTCAATCTTAAGGGAGAGTCTTTCGGTTTTCACTAAAGTGGGATCGATGGCGACTCCTACTGCAAGAGGATCATGAAGGAAGATGGTCTCCCGATTTCTAAACCTTCGGAGGAAAGGGTCATAACCGGTCGCCTGGATAATAAAATTGGAAAAAGGATTTTGAAGGGGTTTTATCTTTTCTTCCATAAAATCAGGGGTGAGAAAAACCTGATGGGTGACATCGAGGGGAACCAGGGTAATAGGAATTTCAGACTCGAAGACGATTTGGGCGGCTAAGGGATCAGAGTAGAGATTGAATTCAGCACAGGGAGTGATATTGCCGCTCGCTCGAACGGCCCCTCCCATAATGACTATCTCTTTGAACCTCTTCATCCCTTCCCCATCTCTTTGGATTCCCAAGGCTAAATTGGTGAGTGGACCCGTTGCGATCAGAGTCAGTTCTTTTGGCTCTTGCCGAGCCAGGGTTGGAAGGAGTTCCTCTGCCGGGAGAGAAGAGAGCTTCCAAAAATGATCTTCTTCCCCCATCGGGATATGAGCCCCTCCCAATCCATCTTCTCCATGGACCGAATGGGCATAGAGGGGTTTACCTTTCAGGGGTTTTTCGGCTCCTTTTGTGATCAGAGGGTGAGAGGCTGGATGGATGAGGGAGAGGACTTTTTGAATATTTTCGAAAACTCGATCCAGGGGGACATTCCCATTGACCCCTGTAATGGCCTTGACCTCTAAAACTGGGGAACGAAAGGCAAGAATTAAAGCCATGGCATCATCGACACCCACATCGCAATCGATCACTACTTTTTTTATCATTAAAAATCACCTTTCTGAGGATTAGCGGTAAAATAAAAAGACTAAGATATAACAGAGGATTCCTCCCGTAAGAGGGGTCGAGATCCATCCCACCACAATTTCCACAAGGCTCTTAATGCTGACGGCCCGGATTCCCTTTACCAGTCCTACTCCTGCTACGGCTCCAACGACCGACTGAGAGGAAGAGACCGGAACCCCAACCTGGGTGAATATCCAAACGACAAGGGCCGAACCCAGACCAGCAATAAAGGCGGAGTAGGAATCCATTGCTACAATCTTTCTTCCTACCGTTTCCATCACCTTTCCACTATACGTAAGAACCCCAAGAGCAATACTCAAACTCCCTATTAAAGCTCCATAAAAAGGAGAGAGGGTCCCAGTGCTGACATAGACTCCTGTGACATTGGCCACATTATTTGAGCCAAGGGCATAGGCCCCAAAGCAGCCTGAGATGACCAGTCCCCCTTTGATCAGGGCGTCTCGAAGGAGAGGCCGTGTCAGATATTGGTTGACCAGTCTTCCTAATAGATGGTAGAGAAGATAACTGATGATCAGAGCCCCAACAGGAGTCAATATCCAGCAGACCACAATTTTATAGAGTTTGCTGAAGTCGGCTTTTGCCAAATAAAGACCTCCTCCCAGAAGGGCTCCAATGATGGCCTGGGAGGTAGAAGTAGGAAGCCCAAAATAGGTAAACAGAGTGACCATCATTCCAGCTGATAACGTTGTAAAAAAGGCCATTTTAAGGTCAAGCTTGGAGATTTCTCCAACCGTGGCAAAACACTTCTCCCCTTCTAATAAGGCCCCGATGACAACAAAGACCGAAATAAGGAGGGTCGCCTTCCGATAGGTGATGATTTTGGCCCCCACTCCGGTTCCAAAGAAGTTGGCCGCGTCATTACTTCCAAGGCTCCAACCCATGAAGATTCCAGCTGAAAGTTCCCACATCGATGATTCTCCTAAGAGAAACTTGGAACGTCCATCAGACCTTACTGCTGATTAAAAGAACTTCCAACCAATCCGAAGTATCTTCAATTTGGTCAGACATACTGGTCACCGTATCGAGGCATCGTTTCAGATGGATCTTTTCGGCCAGGGAAAGATTGGAGGTATAGATATCCCGGGTGAGCTTCCATTCCTCATCGTCGATAGAGGATTCTGAAATCCCAATTTCTGTGACCCTCTTTCGGATTAACTCATGATCCCCTTTCTCGAAAAAATTTTCCGTAGCCTCTCTAAGGCAATGAAACATAGGAAGGGTATCATCCATGATCTTGAGGAATCTTTTCTTAAATTCTTCAGGGACGTAAGGTCTTTGGCCGAGGAGGAGATCGCAGCAGATCTCAGCATTGTCCGCAATCTGATCCACTTTTTCAACAAAATTGTGAATCTCTACCCGAAAGATGGGGAGAAAAGCCCCTCGAAAGAGAATATCCACAATGGCTCGTCGAATATGGTCTGCCTCAGTTTCCAGATGATCTGTCTTGAGAGCCTCTGCTTTAGCCTCCTCAATCTTTCCATCCATGTAATGACTCATTGTCTTTTGAGCCTGCTCGAGG
>JBBIMX010000046.1:0-23366 GCA_037444165.1 Deltaproteobacteria bacterium
AAATAAATGGATCAACCTTTTTATTTGATTGCCCCAACTTCTTTATAATATTTTAAGGCTCCTGGATGAAATGGAAGACCGATATCCAGCGCCAAATCCTTTGCCGTTACCCCCTTCATATCTTTCACCACATCCGCAAGCCGAGCCACATTTTCAGAGATCGCCTTCGTAATTTTGTACACTAAATCGTCGGAAAGTTTAGCACTGATCACGAGATGGGTGAAATATCCCACCGTTTGTACATCATAGTTTACTCCTGGATAAGTTCCTGCCGGGATAATTCGCTTTATATAACCTTGGTTCATCTTCTGAAGTTCTTTGATCTTGTCATCGGGAAGAGAAAGAAGTCTAATCTTTTTTGTGGTCGCTAAATCTAAGATCGATGAGCCTGGAATGGTCGTTCCTAAAATAAAGGCATCCGCATGACCATCCTTCATTAAATTGACGGAGTCAGAATAGTGGACATGATGGACTTTGCTCATCTCTTTATAAGAAAGACCATACACCTGGAGGACTTGTTGGGCCAACAACTCTCCGGTATGTCCCTTGGGTCCGGGGGAGATAGCTTTGCCTTTTAGATCAGCAACGGATTTAATGGGAGACTCATCCAACACGACCATTTGAAAATATTGAGGATAGAGATTGGCTAACTGTCTTACATTTTTTGTAGGAGCTTTGAAAGGAGGCCTCCCTGCCCATCCATCCACACTGGAGGAAGAATTTCCAAATCCAATATCTGCCTTTCCTTCCTCAACTCCCATTACATTGGCTATCCCACCACCGGGCAAAACCAAAACATTTGTCCCAGGGATGGCTTTCTGAATCAACTCAGCGATCGCCCCACCCAAAGGAATCCATGACCCTCCTGTGGGACCTGTCATCATCTTTAAATCAATTTTCTCTTGACCCAAAACGAAACCTGGAATTATCATAAACCATAACATTAAAAAGACAATGATCTTCATAAGTTCTCCTCCTTTTAATATTTTTTATATTAACCCTTATTATCATTATAAGGAGTCCCTTGTCAAGAAAATCCAAAACTAAAATCTCCTTCCCTCCCTTTCATCCACAATCAAAGGACCTTCTTCCAATTTCGAAACGATTTCAATTTTATCAAAAGCAAGAAGGGTCTCCTGTTTCAATCGCTTTGATAACTCCTCTATCCATCCGGTTGCCATCTCGGATCCTTCCACCATAAGTTCCAGTCGATCTGTTCCTAAAGAGGAACCTATCTTTAGGCGATATTTACCTGTAAATTCTGAAAAGGCTCGGAGGATATTTTGAACCTGAGAGGGCCAAAATTTAACTCCTTTGACTTTTAACATCTCATCGGTCCGACCTAAAATTCCTTTGGGGAGCGTCAGCTCTCTACCACAGGCACATTTTTCTTTAACCATATAAGTGAGATCCCCGGTGCGGTAACGAAGTAAGGGGGAGGCCTCTTTATAGAGATGAGTAATCACTAATTCCCCCTTCTCGCCTTCTTTCACTCTTTCGCCAGTAGCGGGATCAATGACTTCTACATAGATGAAATCATCCATAATGTGAAGCCCTTGACCAAATCGGCAGCTCCGGGCAATAGGCATACAGAGTGCCATGCTATAAGAATCGATAATGATCAGATCCTTTCCAAATGCATTTTTAATCTTCTCTGGATATCCTGCTATACCCGTAAATGGCTCTCCTCCGAGAAAGAGAATCCGAATACTGGGAATACCTCCAGAAGCCAATTTGAGGGCAAAGGTAGGGTTGGTGATCAAAACCGAAACATCGTATTTATTGATAAGATGGATCGCCCTTTCTGAATCTCCGGGTCCTAAAGGGATAACCTTTGCTCCATAATATTCGAGCTGGCTCTGATAAAAAAGACCGGCAATAAAGAGATGGTATCCATAAGTGATGGCACAAATATCGTCTTTTCGAACCCCGGCTGCTCGTAGGGTTCGAGCGCAAACTTCGTGCATCTTTTTAAGATCCCTCTTGGTCTGATAGACTGGATAAAGCTCCTGACCAGAAGGTGAGAAATTTACCCGAACGACATCCTCGGTAAATAAAGAAGACTCCTTGGGTCTCTTTCTCAATTCTTCTAAGATTTCTGAGCTCGAGGTAAAAGGAATCTTTTCAAAATCATTTAGGGTTTTAATCCGAGAGGGTTTAATTCCGGCTTCATCCATCTTCTTTTTATAAAAATCAAGCCGATAAAGTTTTGAGACCTGTTCTTGAAGGATCCTTATTTTTTCTTTCATTGATGGATTCCTAATTATTGGCTTGCTCTCTCCCTTTCTTTTTGTTTAAGGAGGTGAGGATGAAATGGCACATTCATAAATCTTTCTTGCCAGCATCTCTGCTGAGACTTTTGCAAAACTAAAATTGGGTCGATTTAAAATCTCCTCGATTTTGGACTGAAAGAGAGCCATATCTACAGGCTGATTTTTCAATGCCTTTTCAATCTCGTGAATGGGGGAGGTCGGCCTTAAGGGGCTTGCATGGATGGACCCAGAGATTAAGAGGGCCCATAATTTGTTGCCTTGAACAAAGGTAATAATCCGAACCAGAGGACCTTCTGGAACCTTAAATTGAATCATTTTTCTTGCCACATCAGAAGGAATCTCTCCCAATCTTCGTTCCGATCTCTCCATAAAAAACTCTTCAGAAGTATATTCTTTCTCCATCTCTTGGAGGTATTCCTTTTCCCTCTGGGTCAATTCTCCTGGAACAAGCTCAACATCAAATACCTTTTCAATCTGCTTGATGTAAATCCTTTTGATCTCTTGGAGGTCAATCCTTCTTCCAACTCCTCTTTCAAGACAGGTGATCCTCTCCTGGATTCGGCTCATGGATTTATCCTCAAATTTTTCAGCGGGAGGCGTAATGGCTGAGGCAATCAACTCTATATCCGGTGATTTGACCTGAAGGCCCGAACCCATTTGAATGGCCCGTTCTTCGTAAAAACAGGACGATGGGCCAATCTTTCTCCAGAGGCCGTCTTCACATTTTAGCTCCAGATCATTTAATGGTCTGAAACGACATTCCACGTTGAAATATTCTGAAATCCCCTCCGCTATTCCAGTGAGTGTCTTTTCAAACATCTTTTCTGGATTTGGAGGAACCTTCGGATTGTTTCTCCTGAGATGAAGAAAAGCAAAAATATATCCCTTATCCCCAAAAATTGGGCCGCCACTGGCAATGGTTCGAAACACGGGGATCCGATTCCTCCTGCAGAATTCAAGATTGATATCTTTCTCTGGATCATTAAAGAAGGTGGTAATGAGGCTCGGCCTGGGAAAGGTACAAAAGCTTACGGTATCCGACACAATCCCTTCACTTAAGGCCCGCATCAAAACAGGCCGAAAAATGGCGGTCTCCGCATAACTTAACCAATCAATGGCTAAGAATCTCCACCTCTCCATTTCTTATTTTATCTTCCTGGTCTTAAGTTCAGCTAACTGAATAGCTTGGACCACTGATTGGGAGTCATGACTGAAAACACCTTGCAGCTTTATTTCACGGTAAACTATCTTATCAAGAATGATGGGAATCTCCATCTCCATTCCATAAAGCCCCGGGAGGCAAGGCTTATTTCATGATGAACATATGGTGATGGGTTATCTGGTTGTAATTTTTATCCATGTTCAATACGTGTTTTGGGGGAGGAAAGTGTTGACCCTGGGGCAAACCCAAATAAATCCTCCTCTGTGGGAATCCATCATCTCCTTCATACCCAGCAAATTCTATAAAAATAGAAACTCTATTGTCAAGCCTATGGAAGTTGTCTTATGCATATAGGGAGTTGACTAATCGGTTGAAGTTATCCTAATCTTTTATCGAGATAATCCCTCTCTAAAAAAGGAGTGTGAAATGTGGAAATCATAAGGGGATATCTTCCTGGAGCCATTGGAAGAATCGTGGAACTCCACGGGACTTATTATCATAAGACCTGGGGATTTGGTCTATTTTTTGAAGCTAAGATTGCCAGAGAGCTCTCCGAGTTTCTCACTCGTTTCAATGAATCGCGGGATGGATTCTGGATAATTTATAAAAGGGATCGTGTGGAAGGCTCCATTGTCATAGATGGAATCAAAGTAGCCACGGAAGGAGCGCATCTCCGATGGTTTATTATCTCTCCAGAATTAAGAGGCCATGGTTTAGGTCATCGATTGCTGGAAAAAGCCATCTCCTTCTGTAAGGAAAAGGGTTATCCCTCCATCTATCTATGGACCTTTGAAGGGCTTCATCCTGCTCGACATCTTTATGAGAAGTTCGGTTTCAAATTGGTATGGCAGGGTGAAGGCGCCCAGTGGGGAACAAAAGTCACTGAACAGAGATTCGAACTTCAACTATAATCGCTTATGCTTATTGATTTATAGAAGAAAAAGGTTTATGAAAAATCATGAAGCCGATTCCTCCCTATCTCGCCACAGGCATTGGGTCTTTTCCCCATCAAGATGAAGAAACGGTCTTTCGTCTGATCCTCGAACACTTTCCCGAGATTCCCTTTCTTCCCCAATTTCCAAATCGATCTTTTTTTGAAAATATGGTGGTCCAATATTTGGAAGGATTTCCGGGGCTAAAGCTCGATGAAAAAGAACAGAAGGTCTGGGTGGATCGTTCCGAGAGATTCGATGAGGAGATCGAAAGATTCTATCAAGCCCTCGAGAAGGAGGATCTCGAAGCTTTTCAAATCTCCGAAAAATGTTCGATAGGCCTCCATTTTTTAAAAATTCTTTCTCGCGATAAAAACCAGAAGCCCATCCAGTATATTAAAGGCCAGGTCATAGGGCCGATTACTTTTGGCCTCTCTTTAACGGATCAGAATAAAAAATCCATCTTTTACGATTCGACGTTGAAGGAGGTCCTGATCCACCATCTCGCCTCAAAGGCAAAATGGTTGGAAAAGAAATTTAATGAATGGCTCCCAGGGATTGAAACGATCATTTTCTTCGATGAGCCTGGACTCTCCTCCTATGGCTCCGCTTTCTCGAGTTTAAACCGTGAAGACGTCATTCAGTCACTGGAGAGTTGTTTTGAACCTCTGAAGGGATTAAAGGGAATCCACTGCTGCGGCAATACAGATTGGTCCATCCTCCTCTCCACTCATCTGGATATCCTCAGCTTCGACGCCTACGGGTATTTGGAGAATCTTTTGCTTTATCCAAAAGAGGTAGAAACATTTTTGGCCCGAGGGGGAATTCTGGCCTGGGGGATCGTCCCTACAAGTGAAGAGGTCGAAAAGGAGGATGGAAAAAGTTTAATAAGAAGGTTTAAGAGAGGAGTGGATCTCTTCATTAAAGAAGGGGTCGATCCCATCCTTCTTCAGAGGGTTATCCTTACTCCAAGTTGTGGGACAGGCTCTCTTTCCATTCCCCTATCGGAAAGGATCTATCGATTAACTTCAGAGGTCTCAAAAAGGTTAAGAGAAAATTAGGGTTTAAAAACCTTTTGCCAAGAGTCTTTGCCACCTCCAAATCGTTCAAGGATCTCCAGGGCCAATTGAATCCCATTTGAAACCACGATCGGGTTGATTCCAGGGGCCGAAAAGACATAAACCACGATATTTCTGCTGGAGGGATCGATTTTGGTTCTAAAATCGGGTCCCTGAAAGAGGGAACAAACAATTCCCTTAGCATCCCGGAGGACGATCTCCCCTTCTTTACAATAGATCCTCCTTCCTGAAACTCCCTGAAAAGATTCTCCTTCACTGGCCAGATCTAGCATCCAGTCTCCATCAAACCGATCCAGATCCTGAATGGCCATCAAAATCCCATGGTACATCTCGGCTATCAGATGGGTATCGATATACAGGTTGACAATGGGATATCCCATATCCAGAGCTCGTTTCAAATGGCCTGGTAGGGGACAGTCATACCCCCATTGTTTAAAAAATTGTTCATAAAGGTGGATCCTCTCTTGGATTTGGGCAAGATGGCTTCTCCTTCGCATCTTTCTTAAAAGCTCTCTTTTGTAAAGTTTGAAATCTTCCCTCTTTTCAAAATAGGTGCAGTTCAGGATCGTTCCGATTCCAAAACAAAGTTCAGAAAATCGATTCCGATATCGATCGCTGATTTGAAGGAGAATCTCTTTCGCCATGGAGATAAGAAATGATTAACTATTTCTGGAGGAGGTGTCAAGGCTTGAAGATTTATTCCGATTGAGATAATTATATCCCAATGCTTCGCCTTTTCATTTTTCTTCCTGTTGGAATCATCGCCATCTCTACAGCCTCTATCTTTATCAAGCTATGCGAAGCCCCCGCCCTTTCGATTGCGGCCTATCGAATGACCCTTGCCTCCCTTCTTCTGCTTCCCTTGGCGAGTTACCGAAAGATCTGGAAGGGATGGAAGAGAGGGGAAGGGAGGTGGTTGATGCTCGCAGGTCTTTTCCTTGCACTCCATTTCTCTTTCTGGATTGCCTCCTTAAAATTTACCTCTGTCGCGAGTTCTGTCGTCCTTGTCTCTACAAATCCCCTCTTTGTGGGTTTGGGAGGATGGCTATTCTTTAAAGAAGCCTTGGGGTGGAACTTAATATTAGGGATCTTTCTCTCTGTAATTGGAAGCGGACTCATCAGTTTTGGAGACATAAGCCTCGCAAAGGAAGCTCTATTAGGGGATGGACTGGCTTTACTTGGTGCGATCACTGCCTCTGGATATCTTCTCGTCGGAAGGAAGATGAGAAAGGAGAAAGACCTCCTTTCCTATATCTTCCCTGTCTATTCCATTTCAGCCATAGCGTTGATCCTCCTTTCCCTCCTTTTTAAAAAACCTTTCTTTGGCTTTCCTTCTTCGACCTATCTCTATCTCTTCCTTCTGGCATTGATCCCTCAACTCATCGGTCATACCACCTTCAATTGGGCTTTAAGATACCTTCCTACTTCTCTCGTCGCCATAGCGATTTTAGGGGAACCCGTTGGCTCCACTCTGTTAGCTTACTTCATTTTAAGGGAAGGGCTTACGAGTTTAAAAATGATAGGAGGAGTCTTGATTCTTTTTGGAATTTCGATCGCTCTTAAGGAAAAAAACGCTGAATCTATTTTTAAAGGAGGTGATAGGATAAACATATGAAATTTGTAGTTCATGAACATCATTCGACCCATCTTCATTATGATTTCAGACTTGAGATCGGAGGAGTCCTAAAATCCTGGGCTATTCCGAAAGGTCCCTCGATGAACCCGTCGGACAAAAGGCTTGCCGTGATGGTGGAAGATCATCCCTTGGAATATGGAAATTTTGAGGGGATCATCCCAGAGGGATATTACGGGGCAGGGTCAGTTCTTATCTGGGATTCCGGTCTCTTCGAACCAGAAGGAGATCCTGAGAGTGGACTAAAGAAAGGAAAACTCACCTTTACCCTGAATGGAAAGAAACTGAAAGGGGGCTTCTCTCTCATCCTCATGAGAGGAAGAGGTTCGGGCAAGGATTGGCTCCTCATTAAAGCTCAGGATGACTTTGCCAGGAAGAATTGGGTTATCAAAGAAGAGCTCTCGGAGGAAAGAAAAAAGAGACTGAAAGAAAAGATTCCACCCTGTGTCACCAGCTAACCTCCTCCCTCAGCCACATCGAAATAGAGGCATTTGGATCATCATTCTTCTCTTGGAAAGAAATCTCACTCTGGATGAACCGCAAAGGTCTCCCTGGAGATCTGGATTTTTGCATTGGCAGATAGAGGCTTTGATCCCAAATCGCTCAGCGATCCCTTTTATTCTCTCGTAACCCTTCTCTCGAATAGAGCGCGAGAGAAGCTTCGTTTTGGTCGAAGAGCCCACTTGCTTCCACTCCTGTAGACGAAAGCAGGCCTCCATGAGCTTCTGATAAAAAACAGGAAGTTCTTCTATGAATTGTTTCTGGATAAAAGGGCGAAGATGGAGATAGCTCAATGTCACTCTCTGAATCCCAACCCCTCTTAATTTTTCAAAAAGGCGAACGACCTCTTCCTCTCTATCCGTTACAAAAGGAATAATAGGGTCAACCCTCACTTCTGGATCAATTCCTATCTTCTTGAATCGTTCGATATTTCCAAGTCTTTCCTCAGGCTGAGGGGCCCCGGGTTCATATCTCTTCCAGTAATCTTGAGAGAGGGAGACCAAACCGATCTGGGGAAGAATCTTCCCCGGAAATCGTGAGAAGAGGTCAAAGAAAGGTGGAGGGATGAGCCCTTTGGTTAAAAAAGAGATTCCAATTCCATGGGTTAAAAGGATCTGCATCGTCTGATAAGCCACATTTAAAATCTCAGGGTGGGGTTGAAAACAATCGGAGGAGGTATTGAGAATCACCCAGGAAGGAAGGGCTCGCTTCTTGGGAATCTCTTCTTTCAGAAGATTCGGGAGATTTCCATAAAGTTGAACCTCACGTTTTTTAGGCGTCTGACTATATCCTCTTGCATAACAATAGGTGCACCGAAATAGACATCCATTGGTGATATTAATAGCGGGAATCCCCTCAAGACAACCAAATTGAGCGGGAGTAAGAACCCTTCCTTTTCTCTCCCTTATTACTACCTTATAAGCCTCCATCTTCAGAATAGACTAATGTTGAACGGAAGGTTTCTCCTTCGCAAACCCATAAAAGATCAGGCTCGCACCCATACTCAGAAAACAGATAAGGAAACAAAGATGATAGGCCCCTATTGGATAGGAACCCCCAACCTTTGGGAAAGATTCAATCACCTTTCCTAATAAGGTCATGAAGACCCCTGCTCCAGCCATAGTGAAGAAGTTGACATAGGTCATCACGGTCCCTGAAATGGCAATAGGATAGGATTCTTTGGCATGAGCATAGATCAACATCCCCATCCCATTGAAAAAGCCAAGAGAAAAGAAGATCGAGGCAAAGAGAAAGGGATGATCCATTCTCCATATTCCCGTCAGGGGCAGGAGGCTTACGGTATATAAGAATAAAGCGGTAAATGCCACTTTCTTTCTTGACCGAAAATAATGGTCAGAGAGGCGTCCTCCGATAGGGCTTCCCAAAATCGCCCCAATAGACATGAAGATTAATAGGTTTCCTGCCTGAACAGGAGAAAAACCTTTGATATGAATTAAATAGGGGCCTAACCAGAGTCCTTGGAGACTGACAAAGATGCCATACCGGAAGAAGGCCACCGTGCCAAATTGCCAGAAGGAAAGAGACCCTATCATGAGGCGGATGGATTTTAGGATTCCTATCGAGGAAGTCTCTTTTGAAATGGAAGAGGGCTGGTTTTTCTCCTCCTTTAAGACCTCAAAAACCATCACTCCCAACAAGACCGTGATCATTCCAGTCAATAAAAAAGTGTTTCTCCATCCAATCGTGGAAGTAAGAAAGGCAAGAGGGGAGGCCGCAAGGATATTGCCGAGGGTCCCTACCGAATAGATCATCCCCATGAGGGTGGCAAACTGTTCTGGTGGATAACGAAGGGTGAAGGTTTTAAAGGATCCCATCAGCATGGGTGCCATTCCAGCTCCAATTAGGATTCTTCCTAAAAAAACAGCGAGGAACGAGTTTCCAAAAGCAAAAAGAAAGGCGCCAGAGGCTCCCACAAATGAGGAGATTGTGAGGATCAGGCGAGGGCCCATCCGGTCAAGCAGGGGACCCATGGGAATTTGAAGAATGGTAAAGGCATAAAAAAATGCCCCTCCGAGCATCCCAAACATCTCCGCATTGAGGTCAAGGTCTCGGATAAGATCAGGTGCGATGACTGCATTAGAGACCCGATAAAATTGAGAAAGAACGAAGAGTCCTGAAAGGATGGCAAAGATGAAGATGGGATTAACTCTCTTGTCCATTTTAAAGGGTTAGGTTTTATACCACTTTAAAAAAGATTAGGGGATGCGTCAAGGGACCTTGGAGTTTGACATAAGAAAGATCTATATTTTATTTTTGCATCAATCACATTCATCCCTGATTGGAGTGACATGAAGGAGGGAAAATTTATGGCGATCTTAGAAGAACCGATTAAAGAGGTATTGGAGCTGAAGAATTACATTAATGGTGAATGGGTGGAGTCGAAATCGAAAGAGAGATGGGATGTCATCAACCCTGCGACTCAGAAACTTCTTGCCCGAGTTCCTATGTCCACCAAAGAGGAAGTCCTTTCGGCGATTCAGACTGCGAAAGAGGCCTATCCTGAATGGAGACGGACCCCGCCTCTTGCCAGGGCAAGATGCCTTTTTCGATTAAAAGAACTCCTCGAGAAACATTTTGAGCGACTGAGTCGAATTCAGACGATGGAACATGGAAAGACCATCGATGAATCACGGGGAGAAACGAGACGAGGAATTGAGATGGTGGAAGTGGCCACAGGAATCCCATCTCTGATGATGGGTTATAACCTCGAAGATATTGCAGCAGGAATAGACGAATATGTCATCTATCAACCCTTAGGGGTCTTTGTCAACCTTGCCCCTTTTAACTTCCCCTTTATGGTCCCCCTCTGGTACTCTCCTTTTGCATTGGCTACTGGAAATACATTTATTGTAAAACCTTCTCCCCGTGATCCCATTAGTCAGGTAATGCTCGCTGAATTAATAGAGGAGGCTGGCTTTCCCCCAGGGGTCTACAATGTCGTCCATGGGGGAGCAGAGGTGGCTCAGATCCTGATAGAGCATTCGGATATCAAAGGAGTGACATTTGTAGGAACCACAGCGATCGGGAGGGAGGTTTATAAAAAATGTGGAGAGACCTGCAAGAGAGCCATTGTCCAGGTAAGTGCAAAGAATTTCTTGCTGGTGATGCCTGACGCCAATGTAGAGGCCACAATTCCTGCCCTTCTGACCTCTTTCTTTGGAAATACCGGCCAACGCTGTCTCTCAGGAGCCAATTTAGTCATGGTAGGAGAGGATGACTACTTTTATAAGAAGTTTCTGAACGATTTTGTGGAAGCCGCTTCAAAGATCCGGGTGGGCTATGGGCTTGATGATACGATTCAGGTTGGCCCGATGCAATCCATCGATGGAAAACAGAGGGTGTTAAGATATATTGAGATAGGACTTAAAGAGAAAGCTAAGATGATCCTTGATGGAAGGGTCCCCAAGATAGTTGGGGATTATCCTGATACCTGCTTTCTTAACCCGACCATTTTTGAAAACGTGACCCCTGATATGACGATTGCTCAAGAAGAGATTTTCGGGCCTGTGGCCAATGTAATGAGGGCAAAGGATTTCGATGAAGCCATCTCGTGGATCAATCAAAGTAAATACGGGAATGCCGCTTCCATCTTTACTTCCAACGGGAAATATGCCAGAGAGTTTCAATATAGAGTAGAATGTGGTAACATTGGAATTAACATTGGAATCGTTGCCCCCATGGCCTTCTTTCCCTTTGGAGGGATGAAAGATTCCTTCTATGGGGTGTTGCATGGACAGGGACGTGATGCGATCCGCTTCTTTACTGAGAGCAAGGTGGTGATCCAGAGATGGTTTTAAAGTCTAAAATCTGGATTGCGGGAAGATTTGGAGTTAAAATCGGCTTCGGATTCTGGGATTCCGATTTTGGATATCTTTATTAGAATGATGGAGATTCTATCGAGATGATTATCCATACCTGTTCAGGAGCGATAAGTTTAGCGAAAGAGCTGGAAACGAAGTCTTCGCAATTCTATGAATCTCTTTCTCAAAAGTTTACAAAAGAGAAAGATCTCTTTTCCTCCTTGGCAAAAGAGAATCAGGGTTATATCACCGAAATTGAGAGGGTTTATTATGGGGTGATTACCGATGCCTTTGAGGGATGTTTTTCATTTCATCTCAATCCCGAGGAATATCATTTCCAAACCGATTTAGATGAGAAAACAGGTTATTCAGAAGCCTTAGCGAAGTCGATCGAAATAGAGGAAAGGATAATGAAATTCTACGCCGATGCAGCAGAACAATCGAAGTCTTTAATGGCGGATGTTCCGAGGGCTTTTAAAATGATTACCAAGAAGCGAAACCACCGTCTAAGGACTTTAAGATCTCTCCAGGAAGAGAAAGGATGATATTAAGATTTAAAGAAAAGAGCCCAAAAATCCATCCCACCGTTTTTATCGCCGACAATGCTATGGTGATTGGAGAGGTAGAGATTGGACCTGAAAGTAATATCTGGTTCAACAGTGTGATCCGAGGGGATCTCAACTCGATTCGAATCGGCTCCAGAGTCAATATTCAGGACGGATGCATCCTTCATGTGGATAAAGAGTTCTATCCCCTGATCATCGAAGATGAGGTGATCTTGGGTCATCGGGTGGTAGCCCATGGATGTACCATCCGAAAAGGTTCGCTCATTGGAATAGGAGCCATTCTATTAAACGGGGTTGAAATTGGAGAACACTCCATCATTGGAGCAGGATCTATTGTCACCCCCAAAACGGTGATCCCGCCAAACACCCTAGCTTTTGGAACTCCTGCAAAACCCATTCGAGTGCTTGATGAGAAAGATTTCGAGATGATCAGGGATACCCTTCAAAACTATCAGGATCTAAAAAAATGTTATCAGGAATAGCTCGTTAGACTTTTTCAAACATATCCTTGGGTGCCCCACAGGAGGGACAGACCCAACTGTCAGGGAGTTTGGCAAAAGGGGTGTTGGGAGCAATCCCGTTGTCTGGATCTCCTTTCTCTGGATCATAGATGTAACCGCAGACCGTGCATTTATACTTTTCCATTTCCACCTCCATCTGTCGTTACTTCAAGACTTCCTCATCATAGATTTTTTCAAGTCTAAATTTATGCTTGGCCTCTTCATTGGCGAGAAAGGTGAATAGGTTTTTGATTTCTTCATCCGTGTTTTTCTCTTCCATATCTCTGTATAGTTTGAGAGAACGCTCCTCCATTTTCATGGCTACCCGAAGAATCTCGGCATAGGAGAGATCGGGTTTGAATTCGATCTCCATCAGATAGTCGCTGATCATAAGATCTGGAACCTTTTCGATTCTACTTCGAGAGACCTTCTCCATATCGAGGTTTTCGAGGAGTCTTCGATGACCTTCCTCCTCCTTGGCTAAATCCAAAAAGAGTTCTTTTGCACCGGAGAGTTTGGCGACCTGGCTTGCACTGAGATAAAATTGGTTAGCCCGACTCTCCTTATCTATCGCAAACCGGATAATCTCTTGAAATTTCCTCTCGTTCATCATGGCTCCTTTTTTAAATTTTTGGATCTATTTTAATAAACGACTTCGATCGGGTCAAGTGAATTCCTCTTGTTTAATCCCCCCAGCTCCAAATCCCGGTATTGTGAAGGCTATAGTACTGGTCGTTCAAGATCTTTTCATGAAGTTCCTCCTCATTGGCCAAACGTTTATACATATCCTTCCCTCGAGGATCTTTTGTGAGCTCGGAGAGAAATTGATAGTAAGCCCTAGCCTTTCGTTCTTCCCGAATGGCAATCTTTAGAGCATCCATATCGGTGAGCTGCTCTTGACCTTTAATCTTTTCGGGTTTTAACGGGATCTTTCTCTTCTTTAAACTTGTCCCATCGTAAAGAAGCCATTCCCCCTGCTCTTCCAGGGATTTAAGAAGGGCTTTTAATTTTTGGTAATGGTTCATTTCAAACTCAGCCAATTGTTGAAACATATCTTTCCCTCTCGGGTCCTTTGTCCTCTTTGCGGCTCTGGAGTAATTTTGGTAGGCCTCTCTCTCGGCTTCGATTGCAACCTTCACGGCTTTCATATCTTCTCGATGAGACCAAAAAATCTCCTTCCCGCAGACCTTACACCGTAGCCCTTTCTCCCTCATCAACACCTCTTGAACACTCTCAAATCCCTCCAGAGTGAGATCTGCTTCTGCTCGACAATTCTGACAGACAAAGAGTCGATCTGAGAGAGGCTCGATCTCTACCTCCTTTCCGCAGGCCTTGCAAATCCCCTTTTTTGTCCTTCTGATGACCTCTTCCACTTTCTCAAATCCATCGAGGGTAATCTCAGCTTCAGCTCCACAATGCTGACAGGCGTAAATCTCTCTGTGACTCATCTTTTCCTCCTCTCGATCTATTCCGATAAGCTCTTGATGATCTCCCTACAGAAAAAGGGGAGATCCTCGGGCTTTCTCGATGTAATCAGTCTCCCATCCTTCACCACTTCCGCATCGATGTAAATGGCCCCGGCATGAATCAGATCATCCTTAATCGCAAAAAAACCCGTCACTTTCTTTCCCTTTAAGATCCCTGCGGAGGCAAGCATCCATCCTGCGTGACAGATGGCGGCCACTACTTTTCCTTTTTCATAAGCCTCCCGGACGATCCTGACCATCTCTGGATATCGCCTCATCAAATCCGGGGCATACCCTCCAGGAATGAGGACTCCATCATATTGAGAGACGTCAATCTCCTTGGCTTCTCGATCGACTTCCACAGGGTATCCATACTTACTGGTATAGGTTCGGGCGCTTCCCGAACCAACCACGGTGACTTCCGCCCCTTCCTCTTTAAGGCGATAATAAGGAACCCAGAATTCAAGATCTTGATAAAGATTTTCAACCAGAATAATGACCCTCTTCCCTTTGAGTTGCATCTCTCTTCTCCTTTCGATAGATTACTCATTGAGGGGTTTGTCTCTTTTCCCCATAAGCCTTGGATCGATATTCCCTGGCCCCCCGCAATCCGGAATATAGCAACTCACATCATGAAAAGTACAGACCTGTTGACAGGAAGGACATTTTTCAGGAACCGAATCTGCCGAAAAGGTGTATCCACAATTTGAACATTGCCATTGGGTCATTGGGCACCTCCTTTCCCTTTAAAAAGGTTTATTTCTTTTTTCATCTCCAATATTAATCGTCTACCCACCTCAAAGGCCTGCTGAAGGGCCTCGGGGTGATTGAGAATCTCCCCTTTCCCTTCGATTCCGCGAAAGACGAGCTCCCCTTCATATTTCGCATCAAGGGTATCAAAGAAATATTTGACCGTGAGGATGGCTCCTTCAAAGACTTTTGGTCCTTTTGTAGCTCCGACAGAGATAAAGAAACCTTTTCTCTTTATTTCGGTGGAAGGGTTTTTCAGGAGATACTTCTTAGCCCAGAGGGCTTGAGACCGATCAATAAAAGCTTTTGTATAACCTGTGACTCCATAAAAGAAAATAGGAGAGGCAAGAATGAGAATATTAGACTCTAAAAGTTTCGGGTAGATCTTCTGCATGTCATCAAGAACCACACACTTTCCAGTTTGATCACAACCATGACATTCTTTACAGGGTGTAATGATATAGTCCGTGAGGTAAAGTCGCTCCACTTCTCCTCCTTCTTGTTCTGCTCCCCGAAGAGCCTCTTCCAGAAGGAGGTCCGTATTTCCTCCCCTGCGTGGACTTCCAAAGATTCCTACGACTCTTAATCTCTCCATGTTCCCCTATTCCATTAGATCAAAGAAATCGTTCTAAGATCTCTTAATCCATCCAATGATGGATGATCTATTCCCTTGTGTTGAATCAATACTTTAAACACTTCCCCCATGCCCACCTCGGGTTCGATCAAATGTTTGACGGTCAATCTCAGTTCTAATCGATTCTGCTCAGAAAGTCCTTGACTTAAAAGGTCCAATTCCTGAAGCAACCCCAAGGCGAGAAGAAACCGATATTGAGGAACAAAACCAGTAAACTGAAGGCCCACTTCCTCACCTTTCCTAATTAATGCGGTAAAATTGACATGAGAGGTGAGGTCTTGCTCCCCTATTCGTTCATAGGGATTCTCTGAAGTCCTATGGCGGTGATAACAAAGAAGCGTTCCACGATAACGGGAAGGGGCATAAAGCTCCTCTGCCAAATATCCGTAATCAATGGTGAGCACAAAGCCTTTCCTTAAACATCTGCTCACCTTTCCTATCCAGTTTAAGGCATGAAGATTCACCTCAGCATGCTGTCCTTCCCCAAGAGGAATCCCAAAAGAGTTAAAATAGGGGATCAATTCTGGAGTCGAAAGAGGTCCGATAACCTCTTTCAATTCTCCCTCTTCTTGGGTGACATAAATCTCTTTCAGTTCACCTTGAGTCATTACGACCCGATGGACGGGAAAGGCATCGATCAATTCATTCGAAAGGAAACATCCTGTGAATGGATTCTCACACGTATCTAAGATTTCAGGAGGTCTCCAGAAGAGCTTCCCTTCCCTCTCGAATCGAGCAAGCCTCTCCTTCTGTAAACGTCGAAAAGCAAGGCTTTGCTCGATCAGATAATAGGTAGTCAACGCATAACAATCAGGCCTCTGGATTTTCATCCACTGAAGAATATCTTCACAAAGATAACCTTGAGCTCCTCCGATTTCGACGATCTCAAATCGCTCTCTCCCCAATATCTCAACCATTTGACAGATTTGTTTGGCAATCATGGCGCCAAAAAGGGGGTGAACATTGGGACCGGTATAATAATCCCCTTCTTTTCCGATTCTCATTGGACTGGATTGATAATAACCATAGGTTTCATGATACAGACACCACTCCATAAATTGAACAAAAGGAATGGCTCCCTTCTTTTCAATCTGGTTCAGAAGAAATCTCTTTAATCCTTCTGGGGGACTTCCTTTCTCCTCTTCCATATACAAAGTAATTCCTGATGATGGTGTCCCAGTTGCACCAGTTCCCATCCTTCCTGCCCCTTTTCACGGAATATCTTTTCCAGCCACTCCCCTCCTCCACGAAAGGTATCGTGAACCAGGCATTGACCCATCTGATCACATTCAATCCTTATTCGTTCAGGGCTCTCCTCAATCTTTGGAATTTCATGAATCGTAATCCGATATTCCCATACTATCATCGCCGTCTCCCCTTTAGATCTCATCTTCCCCTTTTCTAAGATGAACGGGACCCTCCTCCATGGCTTCATGAACCCAGTTGAGAGCGGAAATCATTTTAGGAAAACCAATCGTAGTCAGTCCTAAGAGGACGGCATGACGAATCTCTTTGGATGTGATTCCGATTGCCAGAGCCCTTCGCGTATGGGATTTTACAGCCCCTTCAGAATTTGCACCAATGGCGATCCCCAATTTGATTAATCTTCGCATCTTCTCATTGAGAGGCCCACTTTGATGGCATTTCTTTGCCAACCGATCGTACTCTTTCTCAATCGCTGGAAACTCCTCCTTGAATCGTTGATAGGAAAACGGTAGTCTATTTTTCTTCATTCTTTCCCCCTCCCTCTCTATCTAAAGTGATCTTATATTTATGAACCATGTGATGGGGAAAATAGGATTCTTTGGCTTTCCTCAATCCTTCCTCTCCCAGATCCTGTTCGCGATTCACATAGGTAAAATGAGACCACTCGTTCTCAAGAAAGGTCTGGTTGATCGTGGCGTAAAGACCCTCGAAGGCAGGATTGGCCTTTTCAATATGGATGACGACAGTCTCTGGGTTGAGAGGTTCTCCAAGAGTAAAAGCCTGTACTTTCCCCTCAATAAGGATAACCCCTCCCTTCAATTTTAATTTTTCAAAGGAGGTTAAGGCCTCTTTTATAGCAATCATTTCGTTGGTGAGTCCAGGATTGACTTCACAATGGCGAAGATGGCACCATTCCTCCTCCAGCTCGAGACATTGAGAAATATATTCTGAGGTAAGAGGAACATATTGATAAGAATATCTTTCTTTAAACTGTTTGATGTGATTTCTCTTTCGATGATATCTTCTCCCCTCCAGTTGGATCAAATCTTTAATCCGATAAACATAATCGCTCTGGTCTCTATCTAATTCCGCCCTCATTCCTTCCCGTTTCCAATCGATCTGACGAACCATCCCTTCCGGAACCCGTAGGATTTGTGGATTCTCTGTCTTCTCTTTCAAAAAGTGAATTAACGCTTTTAAACATTTTATCATATCTCCTTCTCCAATGGGAGGGAAAAAAAATGGGAGTCCTTCTTTCTCCCCTAAGAGGCAGAAAAATGAATCCACACACGTAAATTTAAGGAGATAAGCCTTTCGCCAGATGAAAAGGTTGGTAAAAGTAAACTCTGAGATGAGAGGTGGAAATCGTCGAAACATCTCATCAAAAAGGGGTTTGTCCTCTATCGAAAGATCTTTAAACGAGGGAAATTGTGGGATGTCCATAAATTATATGAAAACCTTTATTTTTTAAAATAGGGTTAGGAAAGGGTTAAATCTAATTAAAAAGAATAAGAAAAGTGGAAGAAAAATGAGAAACTAAAAATTCTTATCTTTTTATTATACTTCTTCTCCCTTTACAGAATAACGCTTCTATAAATATTTAAAAATATAGGCTAACTTTTTTTCTGACCGAGTCGGTTTTCGAGGATTACCTTGTCAATGATTTCCCCGCAAAAGAGGCATCTCCACCCATAAAAATCTTCTGAAATGCCAAAGAATTTCTCGAAAACCATAAGTCCCCCACATCGATAACACTTCATTCTTAACCTCCTTTTTATAAAAAAAGCAACTTTTATACCAAATACCTCAAATAAAAATACTAAAAGGCCTTTCATTAAGATTCACCCTCCTTTTTTCAAAATTTAAAATTTTATTTTAATTTCAATAAGTTTTCATAAATCAAATGATTACTATAAAAATTTTTTTAAACCCTTTTTATTCAATAAAACTATTTTTTTATTTTTCAGAATTGATTTAAATTAAAAGTGTATATTTTCATTTACTCAACCCTTAAAGAATAAAAAAGCTTTTTTATATTAATAGATTAAAAATATGTCTATTTTCAGACACATGTGTTTAAAATATTTGGTTTGACTCTGATTTAAAGTCCCGATTAATTTGAGGATAAATCTTATCGAGTTGTAATCCATCATTCAGAGTCGGGCTTATCCCCCATTTACGAGTGAGGTTTTTAGTTTCCTTGATTTAATAACTTTTAAATGCTAATCTAAAATTATGGAATATGTTGTCCCAAAAGTTTTACTTGGACTAATCTTAGGGGCTTTAGGTGGGCTCCTTCTTAGCTACCTCTCCCGTTATATCGGGAGTAGTTGAGCAATTACCTGTAGCCCTTATATGAGTGTCCCTTTAGGCGCTTTGATAGGACTATGGATAGCCTTAGGTTAAAGGCTAAATCATCCCGAATCGGAGGATAGATATGGAAGAAAAAGAACGGCTCAATGCACTGGAAGTGGCCCTTACCAACGAAATGAGAGAGCGAGAATTTTACTTAAACCATGCTAAAAGAACAAAGAACCCTCTTGGTAAAAAGATGTTTGAACAAATCGGAGAGGATGAACTTGAGCATTACGAGCGACTGAAGCAGCTCCATCAAATTTGGACAAAAAAGGAAAGGTGGCCAGAGACCGTTCCTCTTAAAGTGAAAGATACTGTAGTGAAGGAGATTCTGGTTGACTTTCTAAAGAATCCAGATGAAAAAATCAAAGGGGATTCAGATGATTTAGAGGCCGTGCGAATCGCCATTGATTTTGAGTCCAAAGGGGCAAAGCTCTATGCAGAGCTAAGGGATGCCTCATCCAATCCGCAAGAGAAAGCCTTTTTTGATCTCCTCTCCAAAATGGAACGGGAACATTATCTTTCCCTAAAGAATACGGAAGAATATATGATCGACCCCACCTCCTGGTTTCAGAAAATGGAACACCACACCCTTGATGGAGGATAAGGATTGACAAGGGCAAATTTATTTGTTAACTTATTTGAAAAAATAAGTTAACAATAAATAGTCCTTGATGTCTATTCAAACCCTGAGATTTTCTGTCCTTTCTTCCTTAATGGCTGCCCTGATGGCCATAGGGGCTTACCTTCATATCCCCATCGGACCTGTTCCCCTGGTTCTGACCAATCTTTTTGTTTTTCTCTCGGGTCTTCTTTTGGGAGGTCGTTGGGGTCTGATCAGTGTGACTCTTTACCTTTTTGTTGGAGCAATTGGGATGCCCGTCTTCTATGGAGGGAAAGGAGGCTTGGCCCATCTCATTGGGCCAACCGGAGGTTATCTCTTTGGATTCCTTTTTTCGGCCGGGATCGTGGGATTCATCTCTACTCGACTCCACTCATCCTTACTGGGAGATATCATCGCCGTCATGACAGGCTCCCTGATCATTTATGCCTTTGGAGTCCCCTGGCTTAAGATGATGACGAAGATTTCATGGGATAAGGCTTATATAGTTGGAATGATCCCCTTTCTTCCCGGAGATGCACTGAAAGCGGGTGTAAGTATTATTTTGGCTCGTTCGACTCGCCCCATATTACACAGACAGATAAAAACCCATTCCTTTCTTGACCTCTCTTCCTCTCAAAGGCAGAGATAAAAAGAATCATGATCCAGATCCAAAATCTTCACTACTGTTATTCTGATGGGACAAAAGCTCTCAATGGTATCACTCTGAACATCTCCGAGGGGGAGTTTTTTCTCCTTTGCGGTCCAAACGGGAGTGGTAAAACGACTCTCCTTCGGCTCATCTCCGGGTTATTCAAGCCCACCTCAGGGACGATTTGGGTTAATGGTTTGGATATCCATACTCACTCAAAAGAGATTCGCACATTGGTGGGAATCCTTTTCCAGGATCCGGACAGCCAGATTTTAGGAGAAACTGTAAGAGAAGATGTCTCCTTTGGTCCTGAAAACATGGGGCTTCCAGAAGAGGAGATCCAAGAAAGAGTCTATCGGGCCCTTCAGAAAATGAACCTTGCCTATATTTCAGAGAGGCCATGTTATCTGCTTTCAAGTGGAGAAAAGAGACGCCTCGCGATTGCGGGAGTGATGGCCATGAAGCCTCGGGTTATTCTCTTCGATGAACCCTTCGCCCATCTTGACTTCCCAGGGATTCAAGAAGTCCTTAAATATATGATTGAATTGCATCGAGAAGGTCATACGTTACTCGTGACGACCCATGATGTGGAAAAAGTGATTGCCCATGTAGATCGAATGGCCATTCTTCAAAAGGGAGAGATTAAGGCCTTAGGCAAACCGGAGGAGGTAGCAGGAGATCTTTATCAATTTGGTGTCCGGCCTCCGTGTTATGTGCTGTTAGGAAAAGAAAAAATCTCATGGCTCGAATAGCTTTTCATTATATCCCTGGAAATTCATTTCTTCATCGTTGGGACGCTCGTTGTAAATTCCTTGGATTCTTAATCCTCACGGCTACATTGATTCAGATAAAAATCTCTTTGTTCCTCTTCCACTCCATTCTTCTCATCTCTCTTTTCTTCTTATCGAAGTCCCCTATTAAATCTCTTGCTCCAGATTTAAGATTTTGGCTCCTCTTCCTATTTCTATTATTTCTCTTTCACTCCCTATTCACTCCGGGAAAAACCCTTTCTTTCTCGCCTTATCTTCCTCTTACCAGGGAAGGACTTTTTTTAGGAGGCCTTGTGTGTTGGCGGTTAGGACTAATATTGGGTTATGCGATTTTATTTACTTCTGTCACTCGTCCTCGAGAACTAAGGGAAACCATCGCTTGGATATTGAAACCTATCCCCTCGATCCCCAACCGGAGAATTGGATTAATGGTTTCAATGATGTGGAGGTTCTTTTATCGATTTTTAGATCATAAAGAAGAGGTGGAGCTCGCTTATCAAGCTCGGTTAGGAAATTTAAATAGAAACCCTTTTAGGAAGATTAAATCTCTGTTGCTGCCTCTCCTGAGAAAGGCCCTTTTTGAAGTGGAAGAAGTGACCTATGCCCTTGCTTCAAGAGGATACCACGATCATATTCCTCTCTTTCTTCCAAAGCTGCCTCTTTCTCACTGGATTCCAATTCTGGCTCTTTCGCTTGCCTTAATCCCTTTAGTTCTATTTTGAACCCGTTTAACCTTTTTTAAATCTCTATCCATTTAAAAGAAGTGTTCAGGTTTAATGGCCTTTACTCTTCCTTATCTCCTTCTCCTTTTAATTTCATCTATGAAATTAAGAGGTTTACTTTTTAACGGTCACTGGAATGGTCTCTGCCATCACTACTTCCTCTTCGGCTTTCTTCTCTTTCTTGAATACCGATGTCGTCGCAGTCCCAATGAAACTGAAGAAGAGAATCGCTGCAGGAATCAACTGAAGAAGCACAATGATCGCACCAATGATAATGAAAATCCAAAGCGCAGTACCCGCCTCCTTCAAACTAATCGACCTCGCAAAAGCAGGAGAAGCAGCTAAAGTCATCAACCCTACCATCAACCCTGTCTTTAATCCTTTCATCCTCTTTTCCATCGTCGTTTCCTCCTTTCTTTAAGTTTCACTATATTAAATGCATACCCTATGCCAAAAAACAAAAATATCATAATTAATTGAAATTATTGATTATTTTTATTTGTTAAACTTTATTCTATATAGCTCCTTTTAGATTTTTATATAATTTTAATATACTAAAAAATTTATTATTTCCTTTTATAATTATAATTAATTGAAATTATATATTTTTTGTCTGAATTTATTTTTTATACTATAAAAATATAATTGTATAGAAAATTTATACAAAATATTTTAAAACCAGGAGGGGCCTAATGGGGACATATTGGACTCTCTAACTGAATTATGGAATCATTTTAAGATCGGTAGGAGTATTCTCTAACCCCCATAGAACACGAATAAGCCGCCATTTTCGACCGAAATGAAGGATGGGCTTACATTGGAGAGGAACAATAAATTATAAAGATTAAAAAGATAGCTATTTTTTTTGGAGAATATGTGGTCTGCTATCTCTCTTATAATAGGATCTAAAAACATTATGCGGGAGAAAGCTTTGGAACGAGGAGTGAAAAGAAACCCTCTTTTAAATTCTCTCTTTCTACCTTCTCAAAGGCGCACTCTACAGCCGATTTGATCTCTTCAAGGTCAATGGGCTTCATCGCCTGATAAAATATCCCTGCCCCTCTAAGAAGTCTTACAATATTGATAGATTCCTCGGATGAGATTAATATGATTTGGAGTTTTGGACTTATTTTTTTCAACAATGGAACGACATCACAGGCTTTCAATCCTTCGATCTCATCATCTAAAAGAATTACGGGAAAATTCCCATTTCGAACCTTTCTAATGATTTCACTAAGAATCTTTGACCTTTCTACCTTATACCCCAAACCATGAAGATAGATAGAAAGGGATTTCCCACCAAGATCATCTTGATAAGCGATAAGAATCCTTTTTGTTTTCATGGCAGCCCCCTTTTTCTCTTACGTTGCCTCAATAGGTAATTCGGATTTTCGATAAGGGAAGAAGGCTGAAGAAATAAAGGAATAGAGGAGAATCATCGCAGGAATCAATTGTGCTAATATCACGATAATGCTAAAGGTTAATAAGAACCAGGCTCCTAATAGGCCTATTCCTCTGATTCCTCCAGCATAAGCCACTCCCAATGAACCTAAGGCCACCGTAATAATGAAAACCAGACTGAGGATAATGATAATTTTCTTTAATTGTGCAGACATCTGACTTCACCTCTCAATATTTAGTTATGGTGTTACTTTTTAACCGGGACAGACTCGGCCGCATGTAGAACCACTTCCTCTTCGGCTTTCTTCTCTTTCTTGAATACCGATGTCGTCGCAGTCCCAA
>JBBIMX010000047.1:0-21810 GCA_037444165.1 Deltaproteobacteria bacterium
CGCGAGAGAATAAGAGATAAGAAGGGAGGGGGAAGCCCTTTTCCGTCCCGAATAGAAATCTCTAAAATACCTCTCCATAGAGAGGATCCCTCCCGAACCTGCCCCGAGGAGCACTCCCACCCTCTCTTTCTCTACAGGATCTCTATCCAGTCGACAATCCTTCCATGCCTCTCGGAAGGCCATCAATCCAAATTGATCGCATCGGGAAAGTCGTCGAAGTTCCCTCTTTGAAAAATGGGATCCCGGATCTAAACCGGAGACCTCGGCAGCCCTTTTATTGGAGTAAGGAGAGGCATCAAAAACCGTAATCTCTTTTGTTCCGTCCTTTCCCGAAATAAGGGATTCCCAGAACTGAGAGACATTCGTTCCAATCGCACTGACCACTCCCAGACCTGTCACCACAACCCGTCTTCTCATTGGACCTCTTTAATCTTTAAACCCTGTGGAAGGGAGACCTGGAAATCGGAATCGGTGAGTCCTGAATTGAATCGAATGTTGGAAAAACGAAGGGTCGTTGTATCTCCGTTTCGTTCAACCAGTTCCATCCCGATCATCATTCCTTCTTTTTTCGAAATCCAGAGCTTCGTCTTCATCAAAGGGACTCCCTTCTCTTTGGGGAGAATCTCAATGACCCAGTAAGATCCATGATCTTCAATGATCTTCCACTGAGCCGAGCTCTCATCAAAAGGATCTTTCGAGAAGAAGAGATATTTCTCCACCAGAGGATGACCCTCGAGAGAGTATCGTTCTGCTGTCCTCTCTTCTTTAAAATAAATCAACAGGGTCTTTCCCTGAAGGAGCATCGTGACTCCTTCTGGTGAGAAGAATTCGATGAGGAGTCGGTCAGGTTTTTTGAACCGAATCTTTCCTTTTGAAACGACCTTTTCCCTGAGTAATGAAACCCTCTTCTCCTGGAGGAGATCTGCAGAGAAATCCTTCACCCTTTCTTGGGCCTCCCTGACTCGTTGAATCACAACCCTTTCCTGAATCGAGAGGGCATCCAAGGGGAGGATAAGGATGGAAGAAAGGATAAGAAAAGAAAGAATCCCAAACCTCATGGCCTCCCTCCTTTGAACGCCAGAAGGGTTTTACTCACCCCTGGAAGAAGGAAGTGTTTTCCACTGAGGTAGAACATCCCTTCAGAGAGAGAACCAAAAAAAATAGAGGCAAATCGTTTCCCCAGCGGTTTTGGGAGGGTGTAGCCCCCGATGAGATGTTGAACTCGGTGAAATCCAACTCGCTCGAGAGCCCCCTGGAGCAGTTTAGGAGAAAAATCTGAAAGATGGGAAGGCAGATCATAGAGTCTGTTTTTAATCCCGAAGAATCGAAGAAGGGTCTTGATAGGAGTCGTATGGGGATATCTCAAAAACAAGAGCCCGCCCGGTTTGAGAAGAGTGTAACACTTTCTTATAAACTCCATAGGTTCTGGGAGGTGTTCAATGACATAAAAACCACTGATCACATCAAATTCTTCTTCCCCAAGGGAAAGGGTTTCAAAAGGACCGGAATAGATGGTTAACCCCAATACTTCTCTGGCATAGGTGACGGCCTTCTGGGAAATCTCTACCCCAAAGACCTCCCATCCCCTCTGTCTCATCTCTTCAAGGAAGAAGCCAAAACCCGTTCCTACATCCAGCAATCTCCCTCTTTCTCTATATTTCAGGATGAGTTGGGTGGCTCGGGTAAATACGGGTTTCATCATTTTTCGCCAGGCCTCTCTCTCTTCCTCTCCCTCGGGGAAGTAACGCTGGTAATGATCGTAGAGGAAATCCATAGTGGGTCTTGGATTGGCAAAGATAAATTTACAGTTAGAGCATCTTACCATCTGATAAGGATCTTCCCGATAGAGAGGCGAGCTTCTTCCTCCTCCACAGAGAGGGCAATTAATCAGCACCATTTCGACATTTATCTCCATATTCCCTCTTCGATTCGATCCACATCTCAACGGTGCGTGTGGAGAGAGCCCATCCTTTTAACCGGGATGCCTCTAAGAATCTTCTGGTCTCTTCTATGGTATAGGAAGAATAAACCGATTCTAAAAACCCATTTTTTGCTTTCGGATGCTTGACGAAGAGTTTCCAAAAAAAATTGAGAATCCCGATAAGCCGGGGGGATGTATCTCTATGGAAGTCCACGATCACAAATCCTCCATCCTCCTTCAAGGCTCTTGCCACTTCATTGAAAAAGACAACGGGATCGTCCAGATGATGAAGGGTATTGATACAGAGAAGGAGATCAAGGGATTGATCCTCACAGGGTAAGGCATAAGCCGAACCCATCTCAAACCGAATCTTTTCAGCAAGTCCTTCCTCCCGGGCATTCTTCCGGGCCATCTCTATCATGGTGGGAGAGAGATCGATCCCCTTAAATTCAAGATCCGGAAGCACCCGAGAGAGAAAGATCGGAAAGATTCCCGGTCCTGTCCCTACATCTAAGGCTTTCCCTCGATAAATCCCTTTCGCCTTGATTCTTCGAAGAACCCTTTGGCAAGGAATCTTCATATACTTCTTGGCCATGAACGAATAGTACTCCGCCAGCTCCCGATCATCAATAATTCCTGGTTCTGCCACCCTGGACTTCAACTTAACCTCGATCCACCTGGACAATGGCTCCCTCTCCCTGGGCGAGTCCCCCGCAGATTGAAGCCACTCCCATTCCACCCCCTCTTCTTCTCAACTCATAGATCATCGTCATCAGAATCCTTCCTCCACTGGCTCCTACGGGATGGCCAATGGCAATTGCTCCTCCATTGACATTGGTCTTCTCTAAGATCCTTTTCATCCTCTCCAGATCTCCATTCGAAAGAATCTTGGCACTGACCAGGGGCATGGCGGCAAAGGCTTCATTGATCTCGATAAGGTCGATTTGGTCAAGGGAGAGATCGACTTTGTTTAGGACCTTCTGGATGGTAAAACCCGGGATAGCTGCGATGAGCCTTGGGTCCGTTGCAGTGGGAATCATGGAGACTATTTTTGCCAGGGGCTTAAGTCCCTTCTCTTCTGCCTTCCTTCGACTCATGATGAGAATGGCCGCCGCACCGGTATCGAGTCCTGGCGCATTTCCAGCGGTTACGGTGGGGCTCCCATAAACCGTAGGAAGTCTGGCGAGTTTTTCAAGAGTCGTATCGGGCTTTGGAAATTCATCCTTTTCAAGAATAATGGGAGGCCCTTTCTTTTGAGGAATCTCGACCCGCATCAACTCCTCTCCGATCTTAAACTTTCCCTCCTGCCAGGCCTTTGCATACTTCATCTGACTCTCATAAGCCCATCGATCCTGATCCTCCCGGGTGACTCCATATTCGAGGGCCACTTCTCCTGCATCTACAGAGACAGGATTAAATCCTTTATATCCCAGTTCATAGAGACCATCCCATATCTGAATATTCCCCAATCTTTTCCCCCACCGAACATCGGGAGGAATGACATAGGGAGTTCGACTCATATTATCAGAACCCACCGCTAAGGCCACATCGATTTCACCGCTTCGGATCGCACGATACCCGAATCGAAGGGCAGCCAGAGAAGAACAGCAGGCCCGATCTAAGGTAATCGAAATAGACTCCCCCGGCATCCCTGCTTTGAGCGTGGCCTGTCTTGCGGGAACATCCGTCTCCAGGGCTGCCTCCCCAATGACGGCTGTCCCATAATAGGTTTCTTCCACCTCATCCCCTCTCACGCCCACCCTTTGAAGGACTTCCCGAATGACCATCGCCCCCAACTCTATAGATGGAATGTCCTTTAAGACCCCTCCAAACTTCCCAAAGGGGGTTCGCACTGCACTCACCACCCAAACCTCCTGCTCTCTCATAACCTCCTCCTTTATAACTCCCTATTTTGAGACCTCTGAAAAAGTATTTAAAACGAGTTTTATAGACTGGGGAGGTTGGGTGGAGAGACATTCGAAGGGTTTGGAACCCTACCTCCCCAGTCTTTTCTATGACTTTTTCAGAGCTCTCATTTTTAAGGGTTGACAGTTTTTATTTTTAGATATAAATTTTAATCAATCTCCTTTCAATCCCTTGTCCTCGAAAGGGAAACGATGAAAAAAGTCTTCCCAAGAATTATCCTCTTGGTTGTGATGATCCTCCTCTTCGCTCTCAACCCCACCTTGCCTTCGAACCTGCCTTCCTCCGATGATAAAATTCTAATCGATTCAGGAATCGATCCTTGGGTTCCAAATCCTTTGGTGGGGGAACACAAATGGAAAAAATTCTTCAGTGACGAAAAATTCACCCCGTCAAAAAAAGCAGAGACTATTTGGTATTATGATACAAAGACAGAGATGAAAGCAAAGGGTGAAAAATTAAATCTAAAGGGTCAACCCTTATCCTTAGAGGGCGCTACCCTGGTATGGGTTAAATCGGTTGATTTAAAAAATCAGAGAACCAGTTATCTCTTATACGGCCTTTGGCCAGAAAAGAAGGCAGCCCTCTTCTTCGGAATTTTTGAAAAAGAGGACAGAACAAAATTTATAGAAGAGATTGGGGAAATGGAGGAGATCTCCAAAATGGCTCCTGGGCTGGAAAGAGCAGTCCTTGAAACTCTCATCAACATGGTGTTCAAACCCTGGTGGAAGATCCTATAAATCTCTTTCGAAGATAGCCGCAATCCCCAAACCTCCACCTCCGCAGATCGTCTCCAATCCAAAGCGAGCATTCCGCCTCCGCATCTCATGAAGCAATGTGACCAAGACCCTCGTCCCTGTACAGGCAATGGGATGCCCTAAGGAAATCCCTGATCCATTTACATTGATCCGAGAATAATCTTTCTCTCCAAGCCCCATCTCCTTTATATCGGCCAGTACCTGAGCAGCAAAGGCCTCCTGAATCTCGATCAAATCCATCTGCTCAAGCGTAAGATTCGCCTTCTTTAAGACCTGAGCGACCGCCTTTGGAACCGTCTTGTAAGTCCTTCTCGGATCCTCTCCTACCACCGAGAAGGCGACGAGTTTAGCCAGAGGCTCAACCCCAAGCTCTCGGGCCTTTTCCCTTGAAACCACCACCACAGCCGCTGCCCCGTCATTCTCCGAAGATGAATTGCCAGCCGTACAGACACCTCCCAAAATCGGCTTAAGCTCGGAAAGCTTCTCCAGGGTCGTCTCCGGCCTTGGACCCTCATCCCGATCAACAAGGGCAAAATCCTTCTCGCCTTTCGGAATTCGAACCGCAATGATCTCTTCCTTAAATCGCCCCTCCTCCATCGCCCGACAGGCCTTTTGATGACTTCCAAGAGCCCAGAGGTCACACTCCATCCGGGAAATACCCTCCTCCTTGGCCGCGGTCTCAGCCCAGGACATCATCGCCGGTAAAACCCCATATCGCTCGATCGGTTGAGACATCACCCTTGCCCTCTGAATCCGATCATAAAGAGGAATTCCCCAGAGGGAGAGATCCCCATGCCCCTTCGGCATCCCTCTTTTGCCCCCTATTCCCCATTTGATCTCCCCAGGAAGATAAAACTCCGCACTGCTCATACTCTCCACTCCCCCTGCCACCACCACCTCCGCATTCCCAGACTGAATCTCCATCGCCCCAAAACAGACCACATCCAGGCCCGTGCAACATCGCCGATCCAATGTGATTCCAGGAATCGACTCCGGCCATCCCGCCTTCAGCAGGGCCATCCGAGCAATATTCACGTATTCCCCACTCTGATAGGATTGACCCAGAATCACCTCATCCACATCGGCAGGACTGATCCCTGCTCTCTTAACCACCTCATTCAAAACAAAAACAGCTAAATCATAGGCAGGCACCTCTTTCAGTGCTCCCATATATCTCCCTACCGGTGTCCTCACCGCACCAATAATCACGGCTTCTCTCAACGCTCTCCTCCTTTTCTCCGCCGATCGTTTTTGAAATTTCCCGACCTATTATAATGCCATCTTTATATAAAATAAACCCTATCTTTCATCTTAGTTGCTCCGATTCGTCTTTCTCTCCAAAATACAACCCTCTGGTAAAAAATAATATTTTAGGATATAGGATAGGAAAAGTTTGATCAGTTCGTCAAAAATTTTTTAAAGAAAGGGGAAAGGATGGATCTTTATGAAATATTGATGAAACGGCGCTCCATCAGGGTGTTTCAAGAACGAGAAATCCCCGATGAGATAGTCGAAAAACTCCTTGATGTGGCTACCCATGGCCCATCAGGAGGAAATCTTCAACCCTACTCGATCATCTTAGTTCGAAGCCAGGAAGGAAAGAAAAAACTCGCAGACCTTTCGGGTGGACAACCCTGGGTCACCAAGGCTCCTCTCACCATGATCTTCTGTCTCGATTTCTTTCGTATCAAAAGATGGGCTGACTCCTGCGAGGTCGATTTCAAAGGTGAGAAGGCCCTCAATCATTTTCTCATTGCTTATGCCGATTTGATGATTGCGGCCCAAAGTGTGGCGATCCTTGCAGAAACCTATGGCCTTGGTTCGGTCTATATTGGTTCCATCCAGCATGAGATCGATGAGACGAGAAAATACTTTGAAATCCCAGAATATGTTCTTCCAATGATGCTCCTCTCCATCGGCTTTCCCAAATCCATCCCTCCCTCCATTCCTAAATTAAAGAAGGAAATCATGATCCATCAAGAACGATATCAGAAACCGAGTGACGAAGAAATTCGGAGGGCCTTGGATGAAAAATATGGACCCATCGATCAAAATCTTGAGAAATATCTGGAAAGGATTTTTATCGAAGCCCTGGAAGCTGAGAAATTAGATACATCCAGCTATATGGAGCGAGTAAAAAAGGAGATGAAGCGACTCGACATTCAAAATAATGCCCAGTTTCTCTTCAAAGTGAGATACCCCACCAAGGTGATGGTTCGGATGAATCAACGATTCAAAGAATCATTCAAAAACGCTGGATTTGAAATCTTCTAAAATTACTCACCCACAGGAAAATGGCATGAGACCCAATGGTTCTCTCCGATGTCTTTCAATTCGGGTTCACTCTCCCGGCAAAAATTTCTTCGATAGGGGCATCGGGAATAAAATCGACATCCCTCAGGAAGATTGATGGGACTCGGGATTTCTCCTTGGAGAAGGATTCTTCGTTTCTTCATTTTCGGATCAGGGAAAGGGACCGCAGAAAGAAGAGCTTGGGTGTAAGGGTGTTTCGGTGAAGTGTAGAGGGCTGTATCCTTTGCCAGCTCCACGATCTTCCCAAGATACATCACTGCCACTCGATCACTGATATGTTCCACGACACTCAGGTCGTGAGCAATAAAAAGATAAGAAAGCCCCGTCTCCTCTTGGAGTTTGATGAGGAGATTGATGACCTGGGCTTGGATCGATACATCGAGAGCGGAGACGGGCTCATCACAGATGATCAGTTTGGGATTAAGGGCCAAAGCCCTTGCAATACCGATCCGCTGTCGTTGTCCCCCGCTAAATTCGTGAGGAAATCTATTGGCCTGCTCAGGATGAAGCCCTACTTTCTCCATCAGATAAAAGACCCGATCCTGAATCTCTCCCTTGGAGGCAGAGAGATGATTTCTTATTGGCTCTGCAATAATTTCTTTTACGGTCATTCTTGGATTCAAAGAGGAGTAGGGGTCCTGGAAGATAATCTGGAGTTTAGCCCTCACTTTCCGCAGGGATTCCCTGTTCAACTTTAGCAGATTCTCCCCATCAAATAGGATCTCCCCTGAATCCGGTTCGATCAGTCGGAGAATACATCGGCCCACGGTCGTCTTCCCGCATCCACTCTCGCCAACCAGTCCAAGGGTCTCCCCGGGATAGAGAGTAAAGCTCACTCCATCCACGGCCTGAACCCATCCCATCGCTCTTGAGAAGATTCCTTTTCGAACAGGAAAGTACTTCTTGAGATCCTTGACTTGAAGAATTATATCCATAACCAACAAAATACCCTCCGAGGAGGCTTCACGATAAGAGGGGGCTCTTCATTTCGGCATATCTCCCTTGCGGTTAAACATCGAGGGTGAAATCGACACCCCTTGGGCATCTCTTTAAGGCTTGGCACCATTCCAGGAATTTCCTGAAGGGGTTTTCTCCCTTCTCTTATCTTTCTCCCCATCCAAGGAATGGATTCGAGAAGCCCCTTGGTATAGGGGTGAAGGGGTTCAAAAAAAAGGTCTTCCACCGGGGCCTCCTCGACAATTTTCCCCGCATACATCACCACCACCCGTTTGGCCATCTCAGCAATCAGACCTAAATTGTGGGTGATTAATAGGATGGAGGTGTGGATCTCTTCTTTTAGATGTTCCATTAAGTCTACAATCTGAGCCTGAATGGTTACATCGAGGGCGGTCGTCGGTTCATCGGCTAAGAGCAACCTGGGATGGCAAGAAAGGGCCATCGCGATCATTGCCCGCTGTCTCATCCCTCCACTCAATTTGTGAGGATAGTCTCTGGCTCTGATCCGAGGAGAAGGGATTTGTACTCTCTGGAGCATCTCCACAGCTTTTTCCCAGGCCGCCTCCCTCCCCAACCCCTGGTGAAGACGGATCGCCTCGGCGATCTGTTCTCCAATGGTGAGGACGGGGTTAAGAGAGGTCATTGGTTCCTGAAAGATCATCGAGATGGAATTGCCTCGGATCCTCCTTATCTCATCCAGACTCATTTTAAGGAGGTCATTTCCATCAAACAGAATCTGCCCCTCTATCTTGGTAGGAGGCGAAGCGAGCAGTCTCAGGATAGAGAGTGCCGTGACGCTTTTCCCGCATCCACTCTCCCCAACCACCCCGAGAGTTTCACCAGGGTAGATCTCGAGATGAATCCCATCCACCGCGGTGAGAACTCCTTCATAGGTATGAAATCTTGTCCTTAAATCTTTGATAGAGAGGAGAGGTTCTTGGTTCATGATTTGAATCGTGGATCCAGAATATCCCTTAATCCATCTCCTGAAAGGTTAAAACCCAGCACGGCAAAAAAGATAGCCATTCCAGGAAAGGTGGCCACATGGGGAGCATGAAAGAGGTAGGGACGACCAGAACCTAACATGGCTCCCCATTCAGGGGTGGGAGGTTGAACTCCGATCCCTAAGAAACCTAACCCGGCTGCGAAAAGGATTGCAGTCCCCATTCCCAAACTTGTCTGAATGGTGATGGGAGCCATCACGTTGGGTAAAATGTGTCGAAATAGAATGGTGAGGTCTCGTGTCCCCAAGGCTCGAGCGGCCTCGACATAAGTCTGTTCTTTCACCGACAGAGTACACCCCCGAACCAAGCGAATGTAAATTGGAATCATGCTGATCCCCACCGAAATGATCGTATTCTTTAGTCCTACACCCAAAACCGCTACAAGGGCCAACGCTAAAAGAAACCCCGGAAACGCCAATAAGGTATCGGTGGCACGTTGAATTCCAAAATCTACCTTCCCTCCATAGTAACCAGAGATAAGTCCCAAGGGGACTCCTATGAAGAGCCCTACACAAACCACTCCAATAGCGATCAGCAGGGAAACCCGAGAGCCATAAATGATTCTTCCGAGAATCGAACGGCCCAACTCATCTTTACCCAAAGGTTCTTTTATCGAGGGACGCTCTAAGGCGGTGGCAAGGTTTGGGGCTGAAGGATTCCCTGGATAGAGAAGGGGAGCAAATAGGGCTGTAACGAAGTAAATCAATAGGAGGATACTCCCGAAGAGGGCAGCCTTATTTTTCTTAAATCTCATCCATGGATTAATCATATCGAATCCTCGGATCAAGATAGGCGTAAAGTAAATCCACCCCTAAATTCACCAGAATATAAAGGAGTCCAAAGATAAGGATAGCTCCTTGGATGACCGGATAATCCCTGGCCAGAATGGAGTCTACGATGAGGCGGCCCATCCCTGGCCATGCAAAGACCGTTTCCGTGAGCACGGCACCCCCGAGAAGAAGTCCGAATTGAAGACCAACGACGGTGATGATCGGAATCATAGCATTTTTGAGGGCGTGCTTGATCACGACCACCTCTTCCTTTAGGCCTTTGGAACGAGCCGTGGTCGTGTAATCCTGAGAAAGAGCCTCAATCATACTCGCTCGAGTCATTCGGGTAATGAAGGCTACGACAAAGGCCGCTAAAGTCAGAGAGGGAAGGATGAGGTGCTTCCAGCTCCCGGTCCCTCCGGCAGGGAGCCAATGAAGGGTTACAGAAAATAAAATGATCAACATCAATCCAAGCCAGAAAACAGGCATAGAAATCCCAAAGAGGGCCAGGGAGGTAAATAGGTAATCGATCCATGTATAAGGTCTGATTGCCGCTAAAATTCCAGCAGGAATTCCGAAGAGGCAAGCAAGGCCAATGGCTGAAACGGCAAGAAGGATGGTATTTGGAAGCCGGGCCCAAACCTCCTTGATGACTGGATGCTGGGTTCGAGCAGAACGGCCTAAATCGAACCTCACTAAACGACCAAGAAAGAGCCCATACTGGACGAGAACGGGCCGATGGAGTCCAAGCTGCTGCCTAATGGTTTCTATATCTTCGGGGCTCGCCATCTGGCCTGCAAGAACTTGAGCCGGATCTCCCGGCAACATTCGGAGCATGAAAAAAAGGAGAAGAGAGATCCCAAAGAGGACAGGGATAGTCGAAAAAAGACGTTTTAGGACATATTGAAACATAGGAATTGCAATTTAGGAATGTGGAACTCTTCTTCGGGTTACGAGGCCCGTTTCGTGAAGAAACGGCGATCTATCCAGCCATCCATTCACCGAAACGGGCCTCCCCACCTTAACCTTCAGACGAAATGTGATTTCTCACTCCATCTTAATATAGGTTGGATAAAATTTTTCGGTACTGGTCACAACCATTCCCTTAATCTTTTTAGAATAGGCAATCACAAACTTTTCCACATGGAGCCAAATCCATGGACAATCATCCCAGACTATCTCCGAAGCCTTCTTCAAAATTTCCAGTCGTTTCTTAGGATCCTGCTCCATTCTTGAGGCATCCATCAATTTATCATATTCAGGATTGCTATAAAAAGCGGAGCCTAACCCTTTGGGAGGATTGACGCTCGAATGAAATTGACCATAGAGCCCCATGTCTGCATCAAGAATTAATGGCCCCCATCCTAAAAGGAAGACCTCCAATTCGGTCTGATCAAGGGGTTTCGTTAATCCTGCCACATAGGTCGGCCAATCATAGGTTCTGAGCTCGGTCTTCACCCCGATGGCCTGAAGATACGCCTGAACCGCTTCGGAGACCTGTCTATCGAAAAGATACCGACCCTGAGGGGTTCGCATCTTCACGGTTTGATTGAAATCGAAATTCGCTTTTTTTAGAAGCTCCTTTGCTTTTTCAGGATTATAATCATACTGATGGGCCATCCTGTGATAGCCAAAAAGGATCGGAGAGACAGGTCCCTCCATCGGGACTGCCGTATCAAAAAGGATCTTGCTGCAGATGGCCTTTTTATCGACGGCATAATTAAAAGCCTGTCTTACCAGTTTATTCTTCGTAACGCCCTTTTGGCAATTCAATCCCATGAAGATCGTTCTCGTATCCAGTGGCATCTCTACCGTAATATTAGGATCCGCTTTCAAAGAGGCCACATTCGACGGAATCGGTTTATAGCAGACATCGATCTGACCGGTCCGAAGCATCGTTTCTCGTGTCGCATCATCGGGAATGATCTTAAGGGTCAATCTCTCTACCGTAGGCTTTGGGCCGTAGTAATTTTCATTTCGCACCAGGACAATCCGATCCCCCTTAACCCATTCCTTTAACACAAAGGGGCCTGCTCCGACTGGATGCTGGCGAACATCCTCTCCATATTTCTCTATGGCGGCTGGAGAAATAGGACTGGTGATCGTCAAAGAGAGGGTAGGAGCAAAAGGAGCAAAGGGATATTTGAGTTCGATTTTGAGGGTCGAATCGTCAATCACCTTTACCTCCTTAATCATCGCAATAGCAAAACGGAGAGGAACCCTCATCTTTGGATCAAGGGCTCGGTCAAAGGTCAATTTCACTGCTTTGGCATCACAGGGAGTCCCATCACTAAACTTCACTCCTTTTCTTAGGTGAATGATGTAGGTTAAGCCATCCTTTGAGACCTCATATTTGGTGGCCAATCGTCCTTCTAACTTTCCATCTGGGGTTTGAAAAAAGAGGGTATCATGAATTAAATCGCTTATATTCTGCATCAAGGTGGTCGTATGCTCCTGAGGATTCAATGTATCCGCATCAATCCCGATCCCGACTCGTAGCTCTTTAATTTGGGCTGGAGTCTGAGAGATGAGGGTCATGACCATCCCCAGGGTGAAAAAAGCAAACACCAAAACTTTAGCACAAATATTTTTTCCCATCTTCTTCCTCCTTTCTTAATTCATTGGATTTAGATTTGGCATTTGAAAAATTGTCCTTCTTTCATAATGGCCAAAATCTTTTCCCTCTCCTGCAGTAACGTGATCTCCTGAAGGGGATCTCCGTCAATGACGAGCAGATCGGCTAATTTTCCTTCTTCAAGCGTTCCGATTTTTCGTTCCAACCCCAATACTTCAGAGGCGGTTTGGGTGGCGGCGACAATGGCTTCCATCGGGGTCAACCCTATTTTAACGAGTAACTCCATCTCTTTCAAATTCTTGCCGTGACAGTTAAAGGGAGTCCCTGCATCGGTTCCCATGGCGATAGGAATACCTGCCCGATGAGCTCTCCGAACACTCTGCCAATGACTTTTTATTACCGATTTAGATTTCTCCACAGCAAAGGCAGGGACTCCTTTCCTCACCCCTGCCTGGATAATAAAGTAGGGAGCGCTGAGAGTGGGGACCAGAAAGGTCTTCATTTCTAACATCAAATCGATGGCTTCGTCATCCAGGAAAAATCCATGTTCAATGGAGTTCACCCCTGCCCATAGAGAATTCTTGATTCCTTCTGTTCCCTGGGCATGAGTGGCGGTTCGCCTTCCAGCCTTTCTCGCTTCTTCTACCCCAGCCATCAACTCCTCGAGAGTAAACTGAGTGGCTCCAGGTTCTACCCCTTTCGTCATTACCCCACCCGTTGCCATTAATTTAACGAAATCAACCCCTGCCTTAAGCTGTTCTCGAACCGCTGCCCTCACCTCGTCTACTCCATTGGCTTCCCGCCCAAAGGGCCAACCATGACCGCCAGTCATACAGACCAATTTACCACTACAGAGCATCCTGGGGCCTATTAGAAGTCCAGACTGAATTCCATCTCGAAGAGCGAGATCGATATAGTCCTTCCCTCCCATATCCCGAACCGTTGTAATCCCCGCTTCGAGGGTCATTCGAGCATGGTGGGCGGCCCTAAGGGTAATCTGAGGAATAGATTCTTTTAAAATAGATGAGAGAGGATCAGGGCTCCCATCCAGACAGAGATGGACATGGGTATCAATCAAACCTGGCAGGATAGTCTTTCCAGAAAGGTCAAAAATGCTCGCCTTCCTTGCCGATGGAATCCTCTTGCCAGATCCAACAAATTTTATAAACCTTCCTTCTACAATGACCACCCCCTTCTCAATGATCTTTCCATTCCCAACAATAATTTTACCGTTTCTAAATTGAATAGCCATTGGATTCCTCCCACGGATGGGTCCTTCATGGTTCATTCCTGTTCGTCCCTTAAAAATATTGGATTGTCCCATCGGGATAGAGGGCGACCTTTGCCTCCTTTCCCCACTCGGCTCTCAACAATTCCAGAACTTCTTCCCACGTCTTAACCCAGAGAATATTCGAAACATTCCCGAAAAAACAAGCCCCTACGTGATCTCTAATAGGGGAAAGAATAATCATCCGCTTCACCTTGGTCGGAAGAGGTTGAGGAAGTCGAAGCCTCCCTTCCCCACATCTTCCAAATTCGCCAAAAAGGTAATGGACCATCTGTCCTGCAGGCTCATTGGCAATGATCACCAGATCGCCTCCTTCCTCTTTTAAAGAGGGAATCCCGATAAAAGGGGCAATGGCTGCCTCGTTCGCTTTCGAAAAGGTATTCACGACGACAATATCCATTCCCTTAGCAGGAGTGGTACGATAGACCTCCCTGGCCAATTTCATCCCTTCGCGATGCTCCTGCAGCGGATCCCCTACAAAGAGGCTTGTGATCTCTCCTCGAAGATTAAGGATGGCATCGATCTTTAAATCTAATTTTGCCATTCGGGCCGCTTCTTCCATATCGAGACGTGGGATGTTTCCCTCCATCCTTCCTAATCCCACACATTCAGGATACTTTTGAATGAGACTATGATTATGAGCAATGGACTCGATATGGGCAACCCCGGGAAGAATAATCTTTGCTCCTCCTCCAAAGCCTGAAAAGGAATGAGGAACGATACACCCAATACCAATTTTTAGATCACAGGCCATCACTTCTTTATTTATGGAAACGGGGGTCCCGTAACTCGTTTTCCCAAGATATTGACAATAATCGAAGGGATGATGATTATAGACTGGAAAACGGTCCAGTATCTCTTCTCCAAGTTTTTTCCTAAAATCGTTGGCAGTGTGAGCTCCATGGGCACCCAAGGCGGCTATTAAACGAACCTGATTATCCTGGATCTTGGCCTTCTCAAGCTCTCTCAACACAAAGGGAAGGATGTGATAAACGGGGGTCGGCCTGGCCAGATCATCAAATAGAATGACGATCTCCTTCTTCCCTTTAGCCAACTCGCGGAGAGGAGGAGTTCCAATGGGATGGGCAAAAGCCTCCTCCATTTGTCTCCCGTTGAGTCTCCTCTTTTCTCCTCCTCTCATTGGACAGTAGAAGAGAGACCAGGTCGAAGGAAGTTCTAATTCCATCTCTGTCTTTCCATACCAGAGAAGTTGAGGAACCTTGACTTTCATACCCATATGAGGATTGAAGGATTCAAGGGGTCAAGGAGTTAAACGATAAAAAGGCTCAAGGAAGGCATGACGAATTGACTTACTTAGAAAAGGGATCCTTATACCAAAAGGTATTTCTTCCTCACTTCCTCATTCTCCCTTAAATCCTCAATGCTTCCGTGATAACGGATGTGCCCGTCATCGATGATATAGCCTCGATCACTGATCCGAAGAGTGGACCTTACATTCTGTTCAGCAATGAGGACCGTTAATCCTTTCTCTCTCAATCTCTTTATTTGATCTTCAAGGGATCGAATCAATAGGGGAGCCAATCCTTCAAAGGGTTCATCCAGGAGAATAAATTCTGGATTTCCCATCAAAGCACGAGCAATCGCCAGCATCTTCTGTTCCCCGCCGCTCAGGCATCCCCCCTTTCGAGACTCGATGTTTTTTAATTGGGGAAATAATTCATAAACCTTCTCTTTCGTCCATCCTTCCCTTTCCTTAGCCCTTCGAATGGCGATCTCCAAATTTTCTTCTACTGTCAGGTCAGGAAAGATTCTTCGATCGTCGGGAATATACCCTATTCCTTTTCGTGCTAATATATAAGGTTCCAGGCCTGTGATCTCCTCTCCTTGATATAGAATCCTCCCCTGGGCTGGAGGGGTAAGGCCAATAATACTCTTCATCGTCGTCGTTTTTCCCGCTCCATTTCTTCCTAAAAGGCAAACGACTTCTCCCCTTTCGACCCTTAACGAGACCCCAAAGAGAATATGACTCAATCCATAATAGGTATGAATTCCTTCTACTTCAAGCATATTCTTCTCCCAGATAGGCCTCCTGGACCTCTGGATTGCTCCTGACCTCTTCCGGGGTCCCCTGAATAATCGTCCGCCCATGACGCATCACCATGATTCTTTGGGCAATCGAGAAAACGATCTCCATATCGTGTTCGCAGAACAGAATGGTTAATTCCCGCATTTTAGCCAGTTTTTTAATCAATTCCATCGTTTTCTGCGTCTCCTCGGGAGACATCCCGGCGGTGGGCTCATCCAGAATCAAGAGCTCGGGTTCGTTTCCCAGGGCAATCGCAATCTCCAAGATTTTCTGGTCCCCATGAGAAAGAGACCCCGCGGTAAAGTTTTCTTTATCCAGTAATCCTACCGTCTCTAAAATCTCCCGTGTTTCCTTCACAGCGATTCGGTCTGCGGGGCGCAAGAGATTGGAGCTTCTTCTCTGATGGGAAAGGACGGCGACTTGAACATTGCCAAAAACGCTTAGCCTCGGAAAGATATTGACAATCTGGAAGGACCGGGTGATCCCTCTTCGGCAAATCTCATAAGGGGGTAGAGGAGTGATATCCTCTTCCTTAAAAAAAATCTTTCCACGGTCAGGCTTGAGGAGACCGGTGATAAGATTAAAGAGGGTGGTCTTTCCTGCCCCATTGGGACCGATCACCGCTACAATCTCCCCTCTTTCAACCTGAAGATTGGCTCCATTGACTGCCATGAACTCATCGAATGATTTAAAGACCGATTCGACTCGAAGCATCGACCTTCTTTCCCTCCTGTCCTGCCTCTTTCATCCCTGGCTTGAACCATTCTTGAATATATCCCATCACCCCCTCAGGTAAGAAGAAAATGACGAGGATGAGAATGATGCCTAAGATGAGGGTCCAGTATTCCGTATACTTCCCTACGAAGGTACGGAGTGAAATAATGATGGCCGTTCCTAAGACCGGCCCAAAAAAAGTAAACCACCCCCCTAAAAGGCACATAATAAAGATCTCCAGTGAGAGAACCCAGAATAGAAGATCCGCAAATACAGACCGCTCAAGAATCACGAACAGAACTCCGGCGACACCGGCAAAAAAAGTGGCAATGACGATACCCAGGAGTTGGTATCTCCTCACGTTGATCCCCACGGCTTCGCATCTCTGAGGGTTGTCTCTAATGGCCTGTAGTGTCTTCCCGAAAGGGGATTTAAGAATCTTGTACATTAGAAAAAGCGAGAGGGTCAGGATGATTAAAATAAAGTAATAAGAATGGTTTAAAGCCTGGAGAAAGGGAGGCATTCGGATCCCATGGATCCCATCATCTCCCCCCGTAAAACTATACCACCGATAGACAATCGCCCAGAGTAAAGATCCCAGAGAAATCTGGAGCATCGCAAAATAGAGGCGTGTAAGCCTCACACAAAACCCACCGATGATAAGACCGGTCAGAGTGGCGACGATAGGTCCAGCCATAAAACCGATCCAGGTGGGCAGGGATGTTTTTGTAAGCATCAGAGCAGTGGCATAGGCCCCCACTCCATAAAATACCCCGTGATGAAACTGGAACATCCCTCCAAATCCTACGACCATGTTCAGGCTCATGGCCAATAAAGAGGTTACAAAAATGAGGGCCAAGATGTATGTAAAAAATCTCGGAACAAACGGGGGGACAAGAATGAGAAGGATGAAGATGATCCCGAGGATCCAGAGCCCCTTCAAATGACTCTCTTTCTTTGCCAACTTCAACCCCTCCTCACCACACCGACTTAAGCAACCCTTTGGGTCTAAGGAGCAAAACAATCACCACCGCCATGTAGGGAAAGACGATTGCAAATTGTGGCCAGAAGAGGACTCCAAAAGAATGGGTGACCCCGAAAATGAGGGAGCCCACAAGAGCCCCCCACATATTCCCCAGTCCTCCAATGGTCACGATCAAAAAAGCCTCGATAATAAGAGTATGGTCCATCCCTAAAGTAATGCTCACAGTGGGAGCGACAAGGGCTCCTCCTATTCCAGCCAGATAACAACCAATCAGAAAGGCAAAGGCAAACACCCAGCTTACATTAATCCCTAACACTCCTACCATCTCTCGATCCACCGCCGCAGCCCGAGAGATCTTTCCAATTTTGGTTCTGGTCGTGAAAAGCCATAGGGCTATGCCTACTAATGGGCCGATGATAATAAGAAAGAGATTGTATCTGGGGAATGAAGCTCCGAGAATAGAAATGGAGCCTTTTAATAGTTCAGGGGGAGGAACGGATCGGTACTCTGCTCCCCAGACGATTTTAACGAGATCACCAAGAATGAGGGATAAGGAAAAGGTAAATAAAATTAACATCAAGTGTTCTCTTTGATAGAGATGGCAGAAGAGGACTCTCTCGGTCACCAGGCTGACCAAAACGACCAAAAAGGGAGCTAATGCAAGAGCCACCCAGAAACCGTAACTCCCTCCTACCATTTTAGTAATGCTAAAGGTAGCAAAGGCTCCGATCATATAGAGAGAACCATGGGCAATATTGGGTACCCTCAGAACTCCGAGAATAAAACTCAATCCTGCACAGACGATAAAAAGAATCATCGATCGGCTAATGCCGACCAAAAACTGACAGATTATCTCAGCCCATCCTACAGCCATCTTCCTTCCACCCATTGTTGACTAAACAAGAAAGGGGCATGGGTCTCTCTCCCAGAAAAACCCATGCCCTTGATTTCCAATGCTTTACTGTCCCCGTGCCTTCTTGATCTCCTCAATACTTGGCATGACTTCTGAAGCAGGAATCGTGATAATATCCGTAGCGATGAGGAAGGGGTATCCTGCTACCTTTTTGGTGACCCCCATAAACATCGGCAGCATTGCCTGATGGTCATAAGCCCTCATCTCAATCTCTCCAACAGGGCTATCCACCTTCATCCCCTCTAAGGCATCAATGAACTTCTCCCGATCCATTTTACCAGCTTTGGTCAAAGCCTTTGTGATAAACTGAGCGGCAAGGTATCCATAGAGGGCTCCAACCTTAGGCTCTCTTCCATAGGCATCCTTAAAGGCTTTTGCAAAGGCCTTATTTTTGGGGGTATCAGGATAATAGAAATGGTAGTTTGAAGTCCCGATCACTTTTTCAGGGGCTTCTAAGCCCAATGGGGCAAGGGTACTATGCTCCGTTGCTGTATGAATAAATATGGGTATTTTTTCTGCGAATCCTGTAGCCTTGGCAAACTTCATGGCATTGACCATGCTGGCCCCACCGGTAGCGAAGATCACCGCATCGGGTTTCGCCGCTGAAATAGCTGTCAGATAAGGGGTCAATTCGGGCTCCCCTACCTTCCACCAGGATTGCCCAATGAGTTGAACATCTGGTCTCAATTTCTTGAGATTTCCCCAGACCCCATCTGCCAGGGCATGACCATACTCATAGTCATCCCCTGCGATCCAGTATTTCACATAGGGCCTCTTCGCTAACCCCGAAGCAGCAGCTTTCCCGATCATTGCGGTATTCTCTGTAACCGAAAAAATATAACGATGCCCCTTTTCACCGGTAATCTTATCACTTTTCGAAAAAGTGACAATAAAGGGAACCTTCTCTGTTTTGACATATTCTGAAACGGCAAGGGTACCTGCACTATTGATGGTTCCCATTAAAATATCTACCTTCTCCATCATGATTAATTCCTTGGCCATACTGAGGCAGAGATCCACCTTAAATTTATCATCACGTGTGGTGAATTCTATCTTTCGGCCAAGGACTCCTCCTTTCGCATTCACCTCATCAATAGCCAATTTAAAGGCATCACGGACATCGTAAGTATAGGTCGTCGGAGGGCCGGAATAGGTATCCACAATGCCTATCTTTATCGGCCCCTGGGCATTGACCCTGAGAGGTAAACATATCATTAAAAAAATGATCATTCCAAGACACACCCTGTTTAAACCAGCTATTCGTTTCATGATCCTCACCTCCTAAAGTTATTTCCCTCCCCGAACCCTTCTGATTTCCTCACAGGAGGGCATAATATCCTTTCCACTAAAAGTCACAATGTCCGAAGAGATAACGAAATCATATTGTGGAACCTTTTTGGTCACCCCTAAGAACATGGGCAAAACAGCCTGGTGATCACAGGCCCTCATCTCCACCTTTCCAACCGGGGTATCGATCACCATTCCTTCTAAGGCGTCAATAAACTTTTCCCGATCTATCGCTCCTGCCTTCTGAAAGGCTTTGGCAATGAAATGGGCAGTAATGAAACCATGGAAGGCAGGAAAACCGGGTGGGTTGCCATAGGCATCCTGGAAGGCTTTGACAAAGGCTCGATTGGCTGGAGTATCAGGATAATAAAAATGATAATCCATCGTTCCCATGATCCCTTCGGGGGCTTCTTTTCCCAGCGGTTTGAGAACGGCATGATCGGTGGCCGTATGCATATAAACGGCTACCTTTTCATGAAATCCAGTGGCTTTGCAGGCCTTTAGCGAATTGGTCATGGTCGCTCCACCCCCGCAGACAATGACTGCGTCAGGTTTGGCTGCCAGGATAGAAGTGAGGTAGGGAACCAGATCGGGTTCTCCAACCTTCCACCAGGATTGACCGATGAGCTGGACCTCAGGTTTTAAGGCCTTCAGGTTTCTCCAAATGCCATCGGCAATGGCATGACCATACTCATAATCGTCTCCGGCGATCCAGTATTTGATAAATGGCTTTTTGCTCAAAGCGATGCCTCCGGCCTTGCCTGCCATATAGGTGTTTTCAGCCGTAGAGAAGACATAACGATGCCCCTTTTCACCCGTAATCTTTTCGCTCTTAGAAATCCAGACAATAAATGGGATCTTCTCTCCCTTTGCATAGTCAGAGACCGCCAGCGAAACAGCGCTATTAATCGTGCCTACGAGAAGATCGACCTTCTCCATCATGACGAGTTCTTTTGCCATGCTCAATCCGATATCCACCTTGAATTTGGTGTCACGAGTGGTGAATTCGATCTTCGAACCTAATACTCCGGCCTTATTAATCTCACCCAATGCCAGCTTAAACCCATTAAGAGCATCCTGGGCATAAACCGCAGGAGGGCCTGTATAAGGGTCAAGGATTCCTATTTTGATTGGACGCTGAGCATTGACTACACAAGGTTGAATCACCAGAAATAAGCCTAAAAAGGCTAAAAATAATAAAAAGATCTTTTTTTCAATCTCCTTTCCCATCTCTCTCACCTCCATAAAAATTTAATTGGAATAAAAATTTTTCTCTACCCCCTTTCTGGATGAACCCCTTTTTTATCATTGGTTTATATTCCTAAATAAATGAATTGTCAACCTCCTTTTTTACTGACCGCCTATCACTTTTATTCCCCTTCCCTTTCCCATGGTCTTGTTTTTCAACTTCCCCCAATCTGAAAAAGTATTTAAAACGAGTTTTATTAACTTCTCAATGCCCGCATTCGAAGGATTTGGAACCCTACCTCCCCAGTCTTTCTAGGACTTTTTCAGAAGTCTCGGAATTTGCTCTTGACAAGGATACAAAAACTACCGTAACAATAAAAGTTGGAGTAAAATTGACAGTAAAGTACCTTATGAAAGCCACAAGCATTGAGGTCAAAGAAGAGGCAAAAAAATAATTTTGTTTCTCCCTTCCTGAAATTTCTCAACAGGGACATCTTGGTGAAGAGGATCGACTGGGAGAAGTTGAACAGGGTCAAAAATCTCATCCCCATGAAATAAAGGATCCAGCAAAACTGAGCAGCGAAACCTTAATTGGAATAGCAGTGGGCATTGGTTTAAGTGCCGCTTGCGGCTTCAGGGTATTTGTTCCCTTACTCGCCATCAATATCGCGTCTCTCGCAGGATATCTCCACCTCGCCCCGGGTTTTGAATGGCTCGGGAGTTACCCTGCAACCATTGCCTTCGGAACAGCAACCATCGTTGAAATCTTGGCCTATTATATCCCCTGGTTAGATCATTTATTGGATCTGGTAACATCCCCGGCCGCCGTCATTGCAGGGACAATGGTTACAGCTTCAATGGTGTTGGAACTGTCCCCTTTTCTAAAATGGACCTTGGCCATTATCGCAGGCGGAGGGGCTGCCGCACTGTTTCAGGGAGTCACAGTTGCCCTTCGAACCAAATCTTCAGTGCTCACTGGCGGGACAGGAAACCCTTTGATCTCCACTGCTGAGGCGGTTGGATCCGTAGTCATCTCGCTCTTAGCAATCATCGTCCCGATGTTATGTCTATTACTCCTCGCCCTGCTTTGTATCTGGATCATCCGAAAAACAGGCCGCTTCTTTTTAGGAAGAGTTAAGATAAAGTAGGAGGTCAATATGCCATACC
>JBBIMX010000048.1:0-21400 GCA_037444165.1 Deltaproteobacteria bacterium
TGGAAGAGATATTTTTTTCTTGCATTTTGTATTTTTTTTTGTATAATTTGCTAAAAATCTCAATTCTAAGAGGAGGGCAAAACTATGGCAGGGAAAAAACCGTTAACCAAGGCACAGATTGTTTCACATTTTGCTAAGAAATTCGATCTTTCTAAGAAAGTCGCCGGAGCGATCATTGATGAAATGGCAGCCCTGGCCATTGCTGAAACCAAAAAAGCAGGTTCTTTTGTTTTCCCAGGGATTGGAAAGTCCGTGTTAGTAAAACGGAAAGCAAGGGTGGGGAGAAATCCTGCCACAGGTGAAAAGATAAATATTCCAGCCAAAACCGTAGTAAAGATTCGAGTGGCTAAGGCCTTTAAGGACGCTGTGATTCCTCCAAAAAAATAATCTCCTTCATTCTGAATTAAAAATGAACCCATAGAAACCCATTTCCTCAAAAACGGGAATGGGTTTCTATTCTTAAATTCTCTTAAAGGATCTTAAGATTCCATCCATCAGAAGATTTCTTTTCCGGGTCCATTTTTGCATAAGAGTCCGCATCCTTTTTACGAAAGCCTTATCGTCAATCGAGGCTAAGTTTACTCCAATATTGAGTAATCCTCCCGCCATGGAGGCATCGGCTAAGAATGCCGCCACTCCCGCATCGCTCCTGGCATTAGGATTTCCCTCCTGAATGAGATATTTGGAATACTCTAAAAGACAAAGGGACTGCTCACAAACCAGCTGGGGCGTAACCGTGGCCTTCTGATACGCCTTCTGGATCTCTTTAGACCGCCGAAGACGCTGTCGGTCTGTCTCTCGAGGAAGGCGAAAGGCCTTAAGCACAGCCTCGTAGGATTTGGCATCTTCCTCAATCGCGCGATAGAGTCTCTTCTGAATCTTGAGGGCCTTCTTCATCCTGTCTTTCATGCCCTCTCCTCTTTTTAAAGAAAGGCCTGCCACCATAGCCACCAAGGAAGCGGAGAGGGCTCCTGCAAGGGCAGAGGCACTCCCTCCTCCAGGGGTTGGATGGCTGGAAGCAAGGGAGTCTAAAAATCGCTTCATCTCCATAGTGTCCTCCTCATTCAAGTTCTAAAATTCTCTGTTCAATGATCTGACGGAGCGAAAATTCCGGGCATTTTAAATAACTCCTCACAATCCCTTCGAGGGCACCGAGCGGAATCAAACCCACGATTTCTGAGCCTTCAATTTCGACCCCCCTCTTTTTCGCCTCTTGCTTGATGAATTCATAAACCTTTTCGATATTGGTGATTTGGTAGTTCGTGAGGTTCATTGACACTTGAACCATCCCTTTCTCTTTAAGCTCTATCCCTAAGGCCCTCACCCCTGGAAATCCTCCGTCTCTGAATCTCACCTTTCTCGCAATCTCTTTGGCCAATCCTATCTTTTTTGTTTTGAGATTCACATTATAGGCAATGAGTGGAAATCGTGCCCCGACAACCGTAGCCCCTGATTTCGGGTTAAAAATGGAAGGACCTTCATCGGGTTTCCAGGCCGGGTCCTCTAATTTCATCGGAAGCCCTTCGTATTCTCCTTTTCTTATCGAAGGGAGTTCTCTTCGCTCAGGACGGGTCGCTGCTTCTTCATAATAATAAACAGGAATTCCCCTCTTCCCTAACTCCTTTCCAAAATCTCTCGCTATCCTCACCGCCTCTTCCATCTCGACCCCAAGGATGGGGACAAAGGGAACCACGTCCACGGCTCCGATTCGAGGATGGGCTCCTCGATGAGATCTCATATCGATGAGATCGATCGCCTTTAAAGCCATCGAAAGAGAAGCCTCCTTCACCGCCTCGGGTTCTCCAATAAATGAAATGACACTGCGATTGTGATCCTTATCAGAGGAAAGGTCAAGAAGCTTGACTCTTTTGTCACTCCTGATAGGCTCTATGATTTGATCAATTTTAGCCTGATCCCTTCCTTCACTAATGTTGGGCACACATTCTAAGAGTCGCATGGGCTGGTCTTTCTTTTCGGTCAGACCTCTTTTCTCTGGTATACAACGTTTCCTTTCTTTATGACATATTCCGTGTGATTGACTCCAAAGTGGTAGGGGAGATACTTATAATTCGGAATATCAAGGATGAGAAGATCAGCCTGTTTTCCAGGATCGAGCCGTCCAATCTTCTCCTCCTTCCCAATCGATTTAGCAGCATGTATAGTGACCGCCCGGATGACCTCAGAGGGAGTCATTCGATAGAGAAGGCATCCCATCGTCATGATCAAGGGAAGGGATTCAGTCATAGAGGAGCCAGGATTGAAATCCGTAGCAAGAGCAACGCTTACCCCTCTCTCTATCATCTCTCGAGCAGGAGGGAGCTTCTTCATGGAAAGGAAGAAGCTGCAGCCCGGAAGAAGTCCGGCCACCACCCCCCTGTCAGCCAGAAGGTCAATCCCTCTGGGGCTGATATATTCAAGATGATCGGCTGAATAGGCTCCTACCTCGGCTGCAAGCTCTGCCCCTCCTCCAGGGGTTAACTGATCAGCGTGAATTTTAGGTTTCAGCCCATAACGTTTCCCGGCCTCAAGAATTTTTCTTGATTCCTCAAGGGTAAAAGCCTTCTCCTCACAGAACACATCACAAAACTCTGCCAACCCCTCTCTGGCCACTTCCGGAATTAACTCATGGATCAAAAGATTGAGATACCCTTCTCTCTTTTCTCTATATTCGAGTGGAATGGTATGAGCCCCCAAAAAAGTTGGTACGATTTCCACGGGTTGATCTTTCTCCAGGGCCTTGGTCACCCTGAGGATCTTTAGTTCATCCTCATAGGAAAGTCCATACCCGCTTTTGGCTTCAAGGGTCGTCACTCCCATCGATAACCAACGGTGAAGCCTCTTTTTCCCCAATAAGAAGAGCTCTTCAAAAGAAGCCTTTCTGGTAGCCTCAACCGTTGAAAGAATCCCTCCTCCCTTTTGAGCGATCTCAAGGTAAGAGGCTCCTTTAAGCCTCATCTCAAACTCATCCTCTCTGGATCCAGCAAAAATGAGATGGGTGTGCGAATCAATGAAACCCGGTATCACGACTTTCCCCCAAGCCTCAATCTCTCTTCCACCCTCCTTTAAGATAAACTCCTTCGGTAATTGAGCTGTTTCTCCGATCCAGAAAATCCTTTCTCCTTTTATCGCCACTGCACCATTAGGAATCATTCCCAACCCTGCGGGATCATTCACCGATGGGGAAAGGGTGAGAAGTTCTTTTGCATTCGATATGAGAAGATTGATCTCAATCATTTTTTAAACTCTTTCTTAATGCCCGAATAAACCTTCTGTTGTCCGTCATTCTCCCAATGGTCACTCTTCCACAGGTGGGATAGCCCCAGATCTTGCCTGGTCGGATAATGATCCCTTCTCTTAAAAGGCACTGAAAGATCCCCTCGATATCCTTTTTGAAATCGATGAAGAGAAAGTTGGCCTGACTGGGAACATAGTCCAAACCCATCTTTTCAAGCTCTTTATAAAGATACCTTCTCCCCTCTCGAACCAATTGAATAGAGCGTTCTGCGTGTCTCTTATCGGCAATGGCAGCCAGAGCCGCAACCTGAGCCAGTCGGTGAACCGGAAAGGGATCTCTCACCTGATAGAGACAATGGATTAAATCCTCCCTCCCCAGGGCATAACCAATCCTTAAACCTGCCAGACCATAAACTTTCGAAAAGGTCCTTAGGGCTATGACCTGTCTTCCCTGTTTAATATATTCCATGCTATCGGGGGTATCCACCTCATCCGCAAACTCCCTGTAGGCTTCATCTAAAACAACAATGACTCTTTCCGGGAGACTCGAAAGGAATTGGTCGAAACATTTTTTTGAAACCACCGTTCCCGTGGGATTGTTGGGGTTACAGATAAAAACCAGTTTCGTCTTTTTGCTCACTTTTTTTAACATCCCCTCCAGATCGTGGGTATAATTCTTCAATCTTACCTTGATGGGTCTCCCTCCCATGATCTGAGTGACATTGGTATAGACAGGGAAAGTGGGATCTGCCAGGATGACCTCCTCTCCCTCATTGATAAAGGCGCAGGCGATCATCAGGATGAGATTGTCTGCTCCGTTGGAGATCACCACAGAGGTTTCTGGAACTAAAAATTTTTTGGCCAGGGATTGCCTCAATAGGGTGCAAGGGCCTTCAGGATAAAGATAAATCTTGGAAAGCTCTTTCTGGATGGCTCCAATGGCTTTAGGAGAAGGGCCCAAGAGATTCTCATTCGATGCCAGTTTGATCCATCTCTTTCTCCCATACTCTTTCTCTACCTCTTCAATAGGCTTCCCGGGCACATAGGAAGCAATGCTTAAGATCCCTTTTCTGGTTAACCTCTTTAATTTTAATAGGTTTACTTCGTCTCTTTTTTTCAATTCAGTTTTCCTATCTTTTTCTCAACTTTTTCGATTAACTTTCCTGATTCGATAAGAGCAAGGACATTAGCTCTTAATAGCATGATCGCTCTGATGGTCGCTTCATCAAAATGTGGGCCCACCCCTCCTGAATGGCTTCGGATCAGATTCCTTTGGAGGTCTTCGAACTACAAAGTGAGACGGTGACCATCCAAAACGATTCTATCCATCGAACTCCTGCTACTGGATGATTCCGATGGGTTTAGCTCATTCCTCATAGATCGTGACGCCAGGGATCTTGATCCCTCTTTCCCTGGCGGTTTCGACCGCCTCTTCATAGCCAGCATCTGTATGCCGCATCACGCCGGTTCCGGGATCTGTCGTCAATACTCTTAAAAGCCTTCTTTCTGCCTCCTTCGTTCCATCGGCCACGACCACCATTCCTGCATGGATGGAATAACCGATACCCACACCTCCTCCATGATGGACCGAAACCCACGTGGCTCCAGCAGCCACATTAAGAAGGGCGTTCAGAATCGGCCAATCTGCAATCACATCGCTTCCATCCTTCATTCCTTCTGTTTCCCTGTAGGGAGAGGCCACTGAGCCACTATCAAGATGGTCTCTTCCGATGACAATAGGAGCTTTCAGTTCCCCCCTGGCGACCATGTCATTGAAGATCTTCCCCATCCTTGCTCTCTGACCATAACCCAGCCAACAGATTCTCGCCGGAAGCCCTTGAAACTTCACCTTCTCTCTGGCCATTCGAATCCATCTGACTAAAGCAGGATCATCAGGGAATTCCCTTATCACAGCCTCATCCGTCTTATAGATATCTTCAGGGTCTCCAGAAAGGGCGACCCACCGGAAAGGCCCCTTCCCCTCACAGAAGAGAGGCCTAATAAAGGCAGGAACAAAACCAGGATAACTGAAAGCGTCCTTCACGCCGGCCTCAAAGGCCTGAGCACGAATATTATTCCCATAGTCAAAGACGATCGATCCCTTCTTCTGTAGTTCAAGCATGGCCTGGACATGAATGGCCATCGACTCCATCGAACGACGAATATACTCCTTTGGATTCTTTCTTCTCAGCTCCATCGCCTCCTCGAGACTCAGTCCAGCAGGGATATATCCATTCAATGGATCGTGGGCAGAGGTCTGGTCAGTGACAAGGTCTGGAACAATTCCTCTCTTTACAATCTCGGGATGGATCTCGGCGGCATTTCCAACAAGCCCGATCGATTTGGCTATCCCTTTCTCTTTGGCACTCAAGGCAAGAATTAGTGCATCATCAAGATTGTTAACCATCACATCAAGATATCCAGTTTCAAGACGTCGTTTGATTCTTGCTGGATCCACCTCTACCCCCAAAAAGACCCCTTCATTCATCGTGGCTGCGAGAGGTTGAGCCCCTCCCATCCCACCAAGACCTGCAGAAAGGACGAGTCTTCCTTTGAGAGTTCCTCCAAAATGTTTCCGTGCGGCTGAGGCAAAGGTTTCATAAGTTCCCTGAAGGATGCCCTGTGTTCCTATATAGATCCAGCTCCCGGCAGTCATCTGTCCATACATGGTTAGTCCAAGCTCTTCTAATTCACGAAACTTCTCCCAGTTTGCCCATTTGGGAACGATCATCGCATTGACGATAAGGACTCGAGGAGCATCCTCATGGGTCTTGAAGATTCCAACGGGTTTTCCGGATTGCACAAGGAGGGTTTCATCATTTTCTAAATCCTTCAGGCACCTTACAATAAGATGATAGGCCTCCCAATTTCGGGCCGCCTTTCCTGAGCCTCCATAGACGATGAGCTCGGCCGGCTTTTCTGCGACTTCGGGATCAAGATTATTCATGAGCATTCTCAGGACGGCTTCGGTCTGCCAGCTTTTACAACTTATCTCGGTTCCCCGAGGAGCTCTGATCCCCACCTGAACTTTGGACAATGTCTCCACTTTCTCTTTTACTTCTACCTTTTTCATCACCCACCTCAACTCCCTCCTAAATAGGCCTTTTTTATCATTGGGTTTTGGGTCAATCTCTCAGCCTGATCGCTGAGAATAATCTCTCCGGTCTCAAGGACATATCCTCGATCCGCTGTGGCCAAGGCCTTCCGGGCATTCTGTTCTACCAAGAGAATGGTGACTCCTTCTCGATGAAGCTGGTCGATCACCTTAAATGTTTCTTCCACATAAATTGGCATCAGACCGAGAGAGACTTCATCCATGAGAATCATTCGAGGCTGGGCCATCAGGGCCCTTGCAATCGCTAACATCTGTTGCTCTCCTCCACTCAGGGTCTTGCCCATCTGATTCTGTCTCTCTTTCAGGATCGGAAAGATTCCAAAAACTCTCTCTAAATTTTTCTGAATCCCTCTCCGGTCCTTAACGCGATAGGCGCCCATCAGGAGGTTTTCCAAAACAGTAAGTTCGGGAAAAATCCTTCGCCCTTCGGGAACCATACTCATCCCTAATCGGGCCCGTTCATGAGCAGAAGTCTCAGTTAACGGGTTCCCATAAAAAAGGATTTCTCCCTTTCGACATCTCACCAGACCCATAATTGCCCTGAGGATCGTACTCTTCCCAGCTCCGTTGGCTCCGATAATGGTGACCAATTCACCCTCTTTAACCGAAAAGCTCACCCCTTTCAGGGCCAAAAACTCACCGTAAGACACTTCTATTTGTCGAACTTCTAACATCTAACCTTCCTTCCCAAGGTAGGCTTCAATCACACGAGGATTAGAACGAATCTCTTCTGGAGTTCCTTCAGCAATCTTTGAACCATGATCGAGGACCACAATCCTTCGGCACAGGTCCATCACGACGTGCATATTATGTTCGATCAGAAGAACTCCAATCCCCTGTTCGGCAATCTGGCGAATAAGGTCCATCAATTGAATCGATTCTTCAAACCGAAGCCCCCCCGAGGGTTCATCCAGGAGAAGGAGACGGGGATGAAGGGCCAGGGCCCTTGCAATCTCGACCCTCTTTTTAATCCCTAAGGGTAGGGTTTTGGTCAATTGATGAGCATAGGATTGAAGTCCTGCTCTTTCAATCAGTCTTCTTACTTCCTCCAAAATCTCACCCTTTCGAAAGGGGGCTATCGAGTTCAATAGATTCGGATAAAAACGATGTCCTGAGGCTACAAGAATATTCGTCTCCACATCCAAATTTAAGAAAGGCCTAACGATCTGAAACGTTCTACCCACTCCTAATCGACTAATTTGATGAGGTTTTAGATGAAGAAGGGATCTTCCTTGAAAAAATATTTCCCCACCTGTGGGAGGATAAATCCCAGAGACGATATTGAAGAGGGTTGTCTTTCCTGCTCCATTGGGACCGATGATTCCCAAGATCTCTCCTTCTTCCGCTGAAAAACTAACCCGATCCAGGGCCCGAAGCCCATCAAACTCTTTACTTAGATTCTTCACTTCAAGAAGCACCCTTCTCTCACTCCCATTTTTAGTTAGATTTTTTCAATGAAGATCCAATCCTCCTAAAAAACCTCGGCAAGACGGATTCTTCGCCCAGAAGTCCCCCTGGTTGAAAACGCATCATCGCAACAAGAAGAAGACCGTAAAGGAAGGTCCGATACTCCATAATCGGTCTCGAAATCTCAGGGAGAATCCCCAGGATAATGGCTCCGACAATGGGTCCCCATCGAGTTCCAATTCCTCCAAAAACGACCATACAGAGGATGACAATGGATTGTCCAAATCCAAAATTTTGAGGCATGATAAAGGTCAAGAAATGGGCATAGAATCCCCCTGCAAGGCCAGCAATGGCGCTGCCAAGGATAAAGGCGATCACTTTAAAACGGACAATGTCCACTCCCATTGCCCCTGCAGCCACTTCATCCTCGCGAATTGAAGACCAGGCCAAACCCAGCCAGGATCGTTCCAAACGCCGGTCGAGAAGAAGGAGAAGAATCAAAACGATGAAGATAAGAACAAAATATTCTGGTTTGGTCATCTCCCGACCAAACCATTTAGGCAGGTCAATCCCTCCGATTCCCATTGCCCCACCAAAAAAAGGAAGGTAAAGAAAGATGGCCTCAACGACAAAGACGATCCCCATCGTGGTGATGGCAAGAAAGTCATCTCGGACCCGCAGACATGGAATTCCCAAAAGGGCTCCAACCATTCCCGCCAGGATCGTCCCGAGGGGAACGGAGATCCAGAAAGAAAGTCCTGTCCTGGTGTAAAAAAGGGCAGACGCATAGGCGCCAATACCAAAAAAGGCAGAATGGCCCAGAGAGATCTGACCCGCTCTGCCTGTAATGATATTCAGACTATGGGCGAGCATGGCATAAATTGTGATGGTGATGAGGATGGTGATGAGATATCCACTGATCACTATTTAAGTCCTTTCACGATGGGTTTACCCTTTTCCTAACAATCCATAAGGTTTAAACATCAATACGAGTATCATGGCGACAAAGGCAACCGCATCTCTTGGGAAGGGGATAGCCAAAATCCCTATAAAGAAGGTTTCTGCCATCCCCACGACAAAGGAAGCGAGGACAGTACCAGGGATGTTTCCCAACCCCCCAAGGACAACGATCGCCAGGGCCTTGTAGGCCGGGATGCTTCCCATGGTAGGCCAGACCTGATTGTCATAGACCCCGATAAGGACTCCTGCTGCTCCTGCCATGGCAGACCCTAAAAGAAAATTAATCGCTACAATCGCCTTTACATTGACACCAAAGGAGGAAGCGGTCTCTGCGTCCATGGCACAGGCCCGCATGGCCAAACCGGTTCGAGTGCGTGAGAGGACGACCCAGAGGATGATCAGAATCAAGAAGGTCACGAAAAGGATCAAAAGCTGCGTCTCGGTAAGCTGAAAACTCCCGAGAGAAAGATTTCCGATGCCAATCTTCGCATTATAGGTTAAGGTGTGAGGGCCGGCTACGATTCGAAAAGCCTCTTCCATCGCAGTGAAAAGACCGATGGAGACGATAAGAGGCGAAATCCTCGGTAGATGAAGGAGAGGAGAGTAGAGAAACCGCTCAACCAGATAGCCAGCCAGCGCAGAGCCAGCCATTCCAATAAAAAGAGAAAACCAGAATTCTCCTGTCAAACGAAATGAAAACCATCCTATATAGGCTCCTAATGCATAAATTCCTGCATGGGATATATGGAGAATCCTCAGGATTCCATAGACCATGGTGAGTCCAAGGGAGATGAGAGCGTATACACTTCCTACAGCGATTCCATTGGCAAGTTGTTGAATCAGCATAAAAATATAGTTGAGGTGAGGCTTGAGGCAATGAATTAACCTCAAACCTCACTCCTTTAAAACTCTCCTCTATTTTTTCATCGGGGGGGTAATAACCTCGGGATTATCGACTACACCAAGACGTCGAAATTTTCCTTCTTTGACGACCTGGATCTGGACAGGTTTGACTACCTCTCCCTGAATAAATCGGCTGATCTTTCCGGTCAGTCCATTATAATCTTTTGTTTCAAGGAGGGCCTTCTGGATCGCTTTAGGATCGGTTCCAGCCTTCCGAATCGCTTCGACCAGAATCATAAAGGCATCGTAACTGGAGGCACCCACCATATCCGCATCCTCGTTGTAAGCCTTTCGGTAATTTTTCAAAAAATTCTGAACCAGAGGTCGTGGATCATCTCGGTCGAGGTTCGTGGCAATGATCACCCCTTCTGCAGCAGGGCCGGCGATCTCTAAGAACTTTGGAGAATCAAACCCTTCCTCTCCCATAATTTGAGAGGTGATTCCCAATTCTTTGGCCTGCCGGACAATGGAGGCGGCTTCATTGTAATAACCCGCAGCGAAAATAAGGTCTGGACTGCCCTCTTTGATCCGGGTCAAATAGGGCCGAAAATCTTTTTCTCCTGGGAATTTATACATCTGTTTGGTAAGAATAGTGGCCCCTAACTTTTCTGCCCTCTCGGCAAACCCGGCTGAGATGGCACGGCCAAAGTCATTGTCCATAAAGATAATAGAGATTCGTTTGGCCTTGAGGGTTTTAACGGCAAACTCAGCCGCTGCTGCCCCCTCCACCTCTCCAAGGAAACCATTTCTAAAAATAAAATCATTCGGTCTTTTCTCTTTAGGATCCCAGGTCACATCAGGATGGACGGCATAACCCGCTACCATAGGGATCTGTGCCTTCTGAAAGATGGGAGCAGTCACCCGGGTGGGACCGCTATAAGAACCACTGACGACTCCAATGACCTTATCTTTCTCGATCAATTTGTTTGCGATGGCCACTGCTTCCTGAGGATTGAGTCGATCGTCATAGATGATGAGTTCGACCTTCTTCCCCCTGATTCCTCCTGCTTCGTTCACCTCTTTCAGTCCCAACTCCACAGCATGTTTGGCACTCATCCCATCAGCCGCTGCAGGTCCGGTGATAGGGGCAAAAAAACCTATCTTGATCGTCTCCTGGGAAAGAACCATTCCTACCCCTAAAAAGATAGATGAAATCACCACCAATACACCTATTCCAATTAACCTTCCCATACTGAAACCCTCCTTTCCCACCCCATTCAGGTGGATTCTTGGATTAATAGATGATGAATCTATATAATAAAAAAAAGAGTCCCGTCAAGGGTTTCATAAATAAATTGGCTCGAATGAAAGAGGGGCAAGAAATTAAGGAAGGGCCCTTGAAGATAGAGTTTGATTCAGTTTAAAGCTGGATCCCTTTGGAATGGATTGCCTCGTTTACGGTTTTTAAAAGCTGATGGAAATCAAAGGGTTTTGAAATTAAAAAATCAAGACCCGCCTCTTTAACCTTCTCCTGATCTACCTCCGCTCCCCATCCTGTAATCATCCCTACGGGTGTCTCTGGACTCATCTCTTTAATTCTCTTACAGACCTCCCAGCCTGAAAGTCCTGGCATTCCAAGGTCTGTAAGAACCATATCAAACCTCTCTTTTTGAAAGAGTTGGATTCCTTTTTCACCACTTTCAGCCGTGGTCACTTCATGGGGGACCTGGGCAAGGGTCCGGACGAGGACATTTCTTATTGTTTCTTCATCTTCAATCACCAAAATTCGAGCCCTTCTTCTTTCATTTGAAGTCAGATAAGAAGGGGCTTCTTCTTTTTTCCCTTTTCCAACAGGAAGAAAAACGATAAAGGTTGTTCCTTCTCCTGCCTTACTTTCGACTTCAATCTCACCTCCAAACCTTTTAATAATTCCGTAGGACATACTGAGACCCAAGCCCGTATTCGTAAAAGGTTTGGTCGTAAAAAAGGGTTCGAAGATCTTCTTTTTGACCTCCTCCGTCATCCCGATCCCCGTATCCGAAATCTCTATGCCAACCCTATCCCCTCTCTTAAAGGTCCGGATTCGAATCTTCCCTCCATGGGGAAGGGCCTCTATGGCATTGAAAATCATGTTCACAATGACCTCCCTCAATTCGGAGGAGGTTGCAGGAACAGGTGGAACATCTTCTAAATGGCACTCCATCTCAATTAAAACTCCTCGGCTTTGAGCCTCATCTCGCCATTTCGGTTTGGTCATTTCAATCGCATCCTTAACGATCGCGTTGACCTCTACCTCGAAGAGTTCTTGATGGGGCTTCTTTTTAGTGAACTCCTGAAGCCGTCTTACCGTATGGGCACTGTCCTTGGCCACCTTCTCAATGGTTTTCAAGCTCTCTCTCACCTCTTCATCCTGGATCAAGTGGAGAAGAATCTGAGTATTTCCCAGAATGGCAGCAAGGGCATTATTAAAATCGTGGGCCACACCGCTTGCCATCTCGGCCAAAGCTCTTAGTTTTTCAGCCTGGAGCAACTGCTCTTCCATCCTCTTACGGTCAGTGATGTCTCTAACAAAAACGATATAATTCGCTTTCCCTTGCTCGTCTTTGATCGCCTTGGCGTTAATCTCTACATTTCGAAGCTGACCGTCTTTGCGTCGAATCACGAGTTCGTAGCTTGAAGGGAGTTTCTCACCTCTCTTCCATCTCACGAATCGATCAGCCATATATCTCTTACTTTCTTCGGTAAGAAATTCGTTAAACTCCTTACCTATGAGTTCCTCTGAGGGGTAGCCTTGAATTTCTTCCATCCTTTTATTGACAAATTGGAAACGATTATCCATTCCGATGATACAGATTCCCTCATGGGCTCCTTCAATGACGGCCCGGTATTTTTCTTCGGATCGTCGGATCTCTTCATAGAGCCTGACATTTTCCATGAGGACTCCCACTTGATTTCCCACGACCTTGAGCAACCTGAGATCGTCCTCTGAAAAGGCATTGACCCTTTTGCTTTGCCCATCGATAACCCCTATCACTTTCTGACCCATTTTAATGGGAATACATATTTCTGAATGAATCCCCTCTTCCTCTGAAATATACCTTGGATCTTCCCTTACGTCCTCAACGAAAAGGGCTTCTCCTTTTTCAGCGACCCACCCTGTGATGCCTCTTCCCAAGGTGAGATTTAACCCTTCGATTCGTTTTAGAGTCGATTCATCATACGAGACGGGGTGAGGAATCAAACGACCTGTTTTTTCCTCCACTAACAAAACCCCAAGTCTATCAAATTGGAAATAATAATTCAGTTGCTCCATCATCAGCTTTAAGAAATGTTGAAGATCAGAAGAAGAGGCTGAGAGCTTCAACATTTCATAAAGGAGGGTGATTTCGCTAAGCCTCTTTTTGGTCTCTTCAAAAAGGAGGGAGTTCTGAATAGAAATGGCGAGCCCGGTAGCAAAGGCGTAGAGAAACGAAAAATGCTTTTCTGAAAAAAAGTGGGCCTGTCGGCTTCCAAGGTTGAGTGTTCCAATGATCCTTCCTTTATATTCCAAAGGAAAAATTAGGGAGGAACGAATCCCTTCTTTGAACAATGCTCGATCGAACCAGGAATCACGGTTTGCCGTATCCGGAACAATGACAGGCCTCCCGGTTTCTAATGCCTCTTCAAAAGGGGTCTTTTCCATCAAATAAATGACATCGCCTTTGGGCTCTCCGTCACTCCCTAAATCCTTTTCTAATGAAAAATATCGAAATCCTTTTCCTTGTTCATCTAATAGAGTGATGGTCATCCTTTCGGCCTCGATCACCCTTTTTACCTCTCTATGGATAGCCTTCATCACCTGTCTGATGTCCAGACTGGAAGCCATCATCCTATTAATATTACTCATCACCTCTTGTTCGATCGCCTTTTTCTTCTCCTCCGTAATTTCTCTCGCAAGATCAACGACCGCAGTGACCTCTCCCTTTTCGTTATAGATTGGAAAGGTATAGTATTGAAACACGCCATTGAGATATTTACTAAATCTCTCTCCTGAGACAGGCTTTTGGGTTTCCAAAGTCTTTGTCACATAACACCCCTCACAAGGATGACTTCCTTGATGGAGGGTTTCAAAACATCTCTTCCCGATCATCTCTTCAGGCTTTAACCCATAACGTTTAAAAGCGGTTTGATTGGCACGAATGAGTCGATACTCTCTGTCCCTGACAGTAATCAGATCCGTCACCGAGTCAAACGTGGTTTCCCACTCGGTCTTAGCTTTGGCCACCTCGGAGAAGAGTTTCGCATTTTCAAGAGCCATTCCAATCTGATTTCCTACATTTTTTAAAAAATTAATTTCATTCTCGTTTGGAGAGCGAATAGAAGAGCTGATCAAACAGACTGCCCCAATGACCTCTCCTTTAGACATTAAAGGAATTCCTACCAGACTCATTATCCCTTCTTTTTTCAAATGTGGGAGTATATATTGCGATGGATATTGATCAATGGAGAGGGAGATAATGTCCTTCTTTTCAAGGGTTAACCCGACCACCCCCTCCCCTCGCCTGAGTCTTTTAACTGCCTCTGCCAGGTGGGAAGAATAATTCTTATGATATTTGAGTTCGAGTTCCTCTCCCTCTTCGGTTAAAAGGTAGATGGCCCCCATCTCAAACCCTGTGAGGTGTAATACCCTTTCAAGGGCTGATGGGATAACTTTATCCAAATCAAGGGATTGATTCATTAATATATTTAAATCATAGAGGATCTCCAATTCTTTTGTCCGATGGGAGAGTTCCTCTTCTGTCTTCTTTCGGGCGGAAATATCTTTTATAATTCCCTCATATCCAATGATTTCCCCCTTTTCATCCTTTCTCACGGTAGCGGTGATAAGGCAGTAAAGAGGAGTTCCGTCCTTTCTTTTGAACCTGGCTTCAAAGTCTTTGATAAAACCTTGTTGAGCAATCACCTCCTGAAATCTTTTTCTCTCCTCGGGATTGAAATAAATCTCGTTCACCTTTATCCCCATCAATTCTGCCTTATCTTGATATCCCAACATTTCTACTCCAGCCTGATTCACCTCTATGAATTGACCCTCAACGGAGGTGATATAAACCATATCTTTATTGTTTTCGAAGAGATTTCGATACTTTTTTTCTGCCTCTTTAAGCTCAAATTGAGCCTGCTTTAAATCTCCAATCATCTGATTGAAGGAGCGGGTGAGAATCCCAATTTCATCCTTCCTTGAAGTATCAATATGGATATCAAGGTCTCCTATGGAAACTTTCCCCATCTCTTCGGATAGCTTTTTAATGGGGTTGACCAATCGTTTTACAAAAAAAAGGCTTATCAATAAGGCTACACCGAGGATGGCAAAAATCAACCTGTAGGTAACATCGGTCAAATTTTTGATGGGCTCATCGATTTCTTCGATGGGAACCTGAATCACGACTCTCCAATTTAAATCTGGGATAGTCCTGTATACGACCTGAAATTTCTCACCTCTAAGGCTCTCAAATTCAACCTCTCCCTCCTTTCCCGAAATAACCTGGGCTACAAAAGGACTCAATAGAATGGTTCTCTCTTCTTGATAGGCAATGGGAATTCCCTCCTGGTCTATGACATAAGCCGATCCCTTCTCCCCAATCCTAATCTGTTTGATTAAGTTAGAGAGAGATTGGAGGTTTACCCATGCCCCGAGGACCCTTTCTACTTCTCTTTGGTTATTTAGAATAGGAACGGCAATACAGAGAGCGGGAATGCCATCGGGAGTGTAATAAAAATCTCCATAAAAGTATTTTCTTTTTAATAGGGCTTTTAATATTTCTTTCTTGTAAGGATCTTTCAAACTTAAAAAACCTGACTTCGAAACCTTCATGACCTCCTGACCTTTATGATTCAGGATAAAGAGTTGTAATAAATAATCATTTTCTGAAAGGATGCTGTTAAAAAACTCCCTCGCATGACTCGATCCTTTTATATAAAGCTCATTATCCTTCCCTAAAATATGAAGGATTTCTCTTACTTTCTCTATAAAACCCTGTGTTCTTTCACCAACAAGGACCGCCTTTTCTCTCTGAGCATTAATAATTGAATCCCTTTTCTCCTTTTGATAAATTTTTATGTTTTGATATCCAAACAATGCTAAAGGAAGGGTTGAAAGAAGAAGAATAATAATAAGAGATTTGGTGGCAATACTTCTCCAGACCATTCAGAATAATCCCTAATTTTTAGGCGCAAACCCATTTGGGTTGGCCATATTAATCTTTAAATGTGGATTTTCATAGTTTGTATAAGTGAAGCTCCCCGCCCACGGGATAGGGCTTCCCGGAAAAGTAGTCTCATTTAAATTGTACCCCTTGACCCAGCCTACAAGGCGGGGCACCTTCCGGTCAAATCTGTCAATGAAAATTATCTGGATTTAATTCGACTTTCATTGATTTTTAGCAAAATATATGCCGATTTTAATCCGAGGTTTTAATTTTTATAATCCATTGATTTTAATTATGAATACCGATTTATAATGGTGGGGTTAAAAAGGAAGGACTGACAAAATGTCAAGTAGAGGTTGGCTTTTATCCATTCTTTTACATCTTATACTCCCCAAAATCCTCAGGTTTCATCTTCTCGATAATCTCCTTTAACTCATCTTTCTCTTCTAAAAATCTCTGGGCAATCACTCCCAAGCTTTTGGTCGCCTCTAAAACGGGACCTGTGATAAATATCGGGGATCTTGTCCGAACAGCAAGGGCAATGGCATCGCTGGGTCGACTATCTACAACGACTTCTTTCCCATCGACATTCAAGTAAAGGTTGGCATAAAAAGTATTGTCTCTAATATCGTGAATGACAACCTTTATTAGATTGACCTTAAAGGTATCCAAAATTTGCTTCATCAGATCATGGGTCATCGGTCTAAGGGTCACTACATCTTCAAGCCCTCTTGAGATCGCTTCCGCTTCAAAGACTCCAATCCAGATGGGTAAGGCCTTCTCTCCTGAAAAATCCACTAAAATGACCACCGGATTGGAGGCTTTTGGATCGACCACAACCCCCATCACTCTGACTTCCAGTAATCCCCTCTCCATGATCTCCCTTCCAATGAATGATTTACCCATTCATATTTTAACCCGTAAAAAAAGGATGTCAACACCATGATGGCCCTCTCTCATTGGAGTGAGGGGTTTCATGATGAAGAAGGATCCAAAAAAGGAAGAGAGGTCCCTTTTCGATAAACAAGGGCCTGGCAAGTGGCAATCAATCGTTCCCCATTCTCAGTCACTCGAATATCATAGAGTGCAGTCCGCTGAGTCCGATGACATTCCCTGGCTTCAGCAATCAATAAGCTTCCTGGAGATGGAGAAGAGAGATAGGTAATATTCATGTTTAAGGCAACGGCTAAGGTCCCATGAGAATTTGAAGCCGTCTCAAAGGCCTCGTCAATAATGGCAAAGACAGCTCCTCCATGAGCCATTCCAAAAAGATTCTCCATATCGGAAGTAAACTTCATTTCGACCTTGGAGTATCCATCATCCAGATCCACCAGTCTCATCCCAAACTTCTTTGCAAAAGGTTCTTGTTCTACCTGTTTAAAGAAGGCCTCCTTGATTCTCGTTTCCATCTTTCCCTCCCCATTCAATATGAGAGTTGAAAATGTTGAGCCTCTGGAGAGAGCCATTCCCGACGAATTGGCCGTCTTCTCTCCATGGGAAGGATAAGGGTGACCGTCGTTGCTTTTCTTCGACCACTTTCAATATGAACTTCCCCTCCATGACCCTCCACCACTCTCTTCACAAAAGTCAATCCCAATCCTATTCGGTCGGGTCGGGTTGAGAAAAAGGGGTCAAAAAGATGGCTTAAGTGCTTCTTAGGAATTCCCTCCCCTTGATCCTGAATGGAAATCAGAGCATTCCCCTGATGGCTGGTCACGGTAACCCGAATTATTTTTTCTTTCTTAACCGATTGGGTAGACATGGCATCAATACTATTTTCTATGAGATGGGAGAGGGCCTTCGTGATCAATGTCCTATCCACCAAAAAAGAGTCCTCCTTTTTAAGGGATCCTGTTTCTAAATCAATGGATATCCCTTTTGATTTCGCTTCATTGGATAAAGGTCGAAGGGCCCCTTCGATGACCTCTAAAATCCTCTCTTTCTTTAGTAATGGTTTTCGGATCAAAACGACTTCTTCCACTCGTTGAATCATTCGCTCCAACCTTTTGGTCTCCTCCATGATCCGGCTCAAATATACCTTTCTCTTCAGAGATGAGGGCTCTCGGGTAAGGCGTCTGGCATATCCACCCAGAGAAACAATGGGATTTCGAATCTGATGGGCAATCTCCTCCATCATCAAACCAAGGCTGGCCCAGTGATCCATCAAAAGCTTTTCTCTTTCCACCCTCTTTAATCGCTGAATCTCATGGAAGGAAAAGGCCAAGAAGGATTCTCCCCCTTCCTTAAACGAGGACGTGGTGAGATGAACAAAGATTTTATTTCCGTCTTTTTGCTTTAAAAGAATCTCCCCATCAAAACCATTTTGGTAGAGGGTAAGATAGATAATATTAGGGAGAAAGTAGGTGAGATCTTCCTCTAAGAAGAAAATTCGAATCCGCTGGCCCTCTATTTCTTTTTGAGAATAGCCGAAGAGGCGTTCTGTAAAATGGTTCGCATATAGGATTTTTGAATGAATGTCCGTTAGGACAAAAGCCACCTGCACGAGATCAAGGAAGAGTGTGTTCTTTTTTATCATTTCTTCCATTCTTTTCCTCTTTCGGCTCTACTGACATTTATAGTGAGGCTTTCTCTTCTCTATAAATGCCCTTGCTCCCTCCTTCATATCCTCTGTGGCTGTAAGATTGGCCCATAGATCCGATTCCAATTCAAGCCCATGACTTAAATTCATATCTCTTACTCGATTGATCACCTTCTTTGCCGCCCTCACTCCGAGAGGTCCCTTCTCCATCACCTTAGCTAAGAACTCCAGAGAGGCCTCTATTTTCTTCCCCATAGGAACCACTTTCTCAACCAACCCAAGTCGTAATGCCTCCTCTGCCCCGATGCTCTCCCCGCTATAAACCAATTCCTTTAATTTCCCTATGGGTAAATGATACAACGAGCGCCAGACCCCTCCGTTGCCAGGGAATATAGAAAGATTGACTTCGGGGAAACCAAACTTCGCATTTTCTTCTGCAAAACGAAGATCGCAACAAAGGGCTAACTCCAGTCCTCCCCCTAAACAGAAACCATGAATCGCTGCAACCACGGGCCACTCGAAATCCTCGATCATCCTGTAAATCTGGTGACTCCGAGCCAGACGCCGCTTGGCTACCTCCGGTGTCAACTCTAAAAACGATTTAATATCGGCTCCTGCGGCAAACGCCCTCTCTCCCGCTCCACACAAGATCACCCCTCTGATCTCCTCCCGCCTCCGGTCCAGCTCCATAAATACCTCACCTATCGCTTCCCGCGTAGGCATATCCAGTGCATTCATGGGAGGGTGATCAATCGTAACAATCGCAACCCGATCCCTTATTTCATAATAGGCAAGCCTTTCCCCCATCTCCATTCCTCCCGTTTTGGACAAAATCGTTCCCCTCTTTTCCAACGAAAAGAATATTACGAAGCCAATAAGGAGTCAAGGAAATTAATAGGAAGGGGCAAAAGCTCGGGGATGCTCCATGCTCGCAGGTTCTGATTCAGGTTTAATCTCTCCCCGGATTCCGATTTTCAATTTCTTAAGAGGAATCTCTTTACCGGAGGTCACGATTGCATTCTCTACGGCCTTTACCAGGCCAAAGCAGCAGGGGACTTCCATAAAAAGGACGGTAATACTCTTGATCGAATTGGTCTTAAGAATGGTGGTCAATTTTTCTCGATAGAGTTCAATGTCATCGAGTTTTGGGCATCCTACGACCACCGCTCTTCCTTTAAGAAAATCTTCATGAAATTGGGCATAAGCAAAAGGCACACAGTCTGCAACGACCAATAAGTCTGCATTCTTAAAAAAAGGGGCATGGATGGGGACTAATTTCAATTGAACTGGCCAATGAGAAAGCCCCCTCTCATCAAACTCTTCGGCCTCTCTCTCGATGATCCGAATGGCATCTTCTGGACAGTGTCCAATACAGGCTCCAAGACCATCACATAACTTGTCCGTGATAAGCCTTGCTTTTCCGTCAATGATTTGAAGGGCCCCTTCAGCACAATTAGGGATACAGAGCCCGCAACCTGTGCATTTCTCCTCATCAATCTGAACTACCTTGCGTCTTACCATCTATCATTTCCTCCTTTGGATGATTTAATCTAAATATAAATTGTCTCAAAATCTTTTTCCTTGACCTAAGTCAAGTTGGGCAGGCTGCTATTTTCATCTCTATGGGGCTATAATAATAAAAAAAGGAAGGGAAAATCCGTGAGGTGGCTCATAGTTGGGTGGCCGATCGATTGAGGGATCCAACAGTTAGATGGTTGGAGGGATTGACCCTTCTTCCATTCCTCCACGATTCCATTATTCCATTATTCCCTCGGTCATGGCAAGGCATAAACCCTTGCCCAATGGACTTAATATAAAAACAATACTTGACAATCTCGCTGATCCTCTTCCCGCAGGCCAAAATATCCTTTAAATACTCCTTACTTTTAAAGCTCTCTCCCTCTTCCTCTAAAACCAGCTCTGCCATCCCAATAATCCCGCTCAGAGGATTATTGATCTCATGGGCAATCCCTGAAGCCAATATCCCTATCCCTGCTAACTTCTCTGACTGAATGAGCTGATCCTGGAGCCTTTGTTGCTCCGTAATATCCTTTATATACTCAATCACAGAGATAAGGTTTCCTTTTTCATCCAGAATAGGATAGGAATATATTTGACAAATACTCTCTAAATCCGAAGACTTGAGGATAGAGGAGGCAGGCTTCTTAGTCTCGAGGGTTATTGTTAGCGGGCATTTCTCACAAGGGAGTTCCCTATGATAATAAGCCTCATGGCATTTCCTTCCGATAAGATCCCTATAAGTTGTGGAATAGTTCTTAATTACAGCCCTATTTACTCGAAGGATCCTATAATCAGGAGATTGGATCGAAAGCTGATCGAGGATTCCATCAAAAATAGCCTCAAGTTCTCGTTTACTCTCTCTGATCTTCTTTTCGAGTTTCCTCTGAGGCGTTAGATCACGAAAGATCATCTGATAGAACGAAACATCCCCTAAATCAATCCTCTTGGTCGATAAATCCACTTCTAATAAAGAGCCATCCTTCTTCATTAAAGAAAGATCCTCTTCTCTACAATCCCCTTCTCCCATCACTCTATCAAAATAATTTTTAAACTTCTCGCTCTCCCCAGAGCTAAAAAGGATAAATACCTCTTTTCCAACCAGTTCCTCCTTATAATAACCTAACAAATTCCAGGCTTCTTTATTGATATCCAAAATTTCCATTGAAGGACCTTTAAGAATAATAATTCCATCATTTGAATTCTCAAATAACTTACGATATTTATCTTCTGAGAGGGTGAGCTCCTGACGTTTCTCTCTGGTAAGGGTCTGAACAATATATCCATAGAAAGCCGTCATAATGAAGAGAAAAGGAATACGAAGAAAATAACTCCCACTTTCTGGCGAAAGCAGTAATCCCCAAGAATAGAGCAGAAATCCATAGAGTATAGAGGTGAAGCCCCCTATGATCATCAAAAGTTTGAAGTTTCGACTCATAGAGGCAAAGATGATAACCAAGAAAAAAACGATATAAAAATCCGTGATCATCTTTTCAGAAATATACATTCCTAATGAAATCAGAATGGTATCAATAATCACAAGGGGATAGAAAAATTTTGGGTGAGAAAACCAAGAATATGGGAGAAAGAAAAGAAATA
>JBBIMX010000049.1:0-21257 GCA_037444165.1 Deltaproteobacteria bacterium
GGTGCGGATACCTTAAATGGCCCATAGAAATCGTTACTTTGGTTTGTTTTAATCAGAAACCCATTTCTACAATGGATGGATTCGTAGACCATATTTATATTAAATCCATCCGCATTCTATGGGTTTCGGAAATACTCCTGTCGGGCTTAAATTTATTTCCACCCTTCAGTGAGGGGTTACCGGCAAAGGATAGGGAAACCTTGACAATTCAGTAAAAACAGATAGAATTTATGAATTTTGATGAGGTGAATGGAATTTGAAGGTCCTGGTGACGGGAGGAACTGGGTTTATCGGAAGCCATCTGGTCGAAGCATTACTCGAAAGAGGGATAGAGGTTCGTTGTCTCATCCGCAATAGAAACAATTTGAAATGGCTCAGGAACCTATCTATCGAATGGGTCGAGGGAGATCTAAAAGATAAAACCTCGCTTTTAAGGGCTGTGAAGGGAGTGAATCAGATCTTCCACCTCGCAGGGGTCACAAAGGCGGTGAACGAAGAAACCTATTATGAAGTGAACGCCACAGGGACAAAGAACCTCCTTTATGCCTGCCTGCAGGAAGGATCTCAAATTGAGAAATTCATTTATCTTTCAAGCCAAGCCGCCTCTGGGCCTTGCCATAATAATGGAAAAAAGAGGGAGGAAGACCCCTGTCATCCCGTCTCCCCCTATGGGAGAAGTAAACGGAAAGGGGAAGAGTATCTTCTTGAACATCTTCACGAACTCCCCTTTCTGATCCTCCGTCCGTCCGTCGTTTATGGTCCAAGGGACAGGGATGTCTTTGCCTTTTTTAAAATCCTCTCTAAAGGGATTAATCCTATCTTTTCCAGTCCGGATCAAAAAATCAGCCTATGTTATGTTCAAGACATTGTCCAGGGCATCCTTCTCGCCTCAGAATCTAAGGACCTCCGAGGGGAAATCTTCTTTCTCTCAGACGGTCATGTCTACCAGATGGACCAGCTCGGAGAGATCTTTTCTGAAGTCATTGGAGTGAAGGCCTATCGAATTCGAATTCCCTTTGGACTTCTCTACGGGGTCGCCTCCTTTTCTGAAGCTCTTTCGAAAGTCTCCCAAAAGCCTCCGTTGATCAATCGAGGCAAATTAGAAGAGATGATCCAGAAGAACTGGATCTGTGATATTACCAGGGCAAGAACCCTCTTGGGGTTTGAGCCGAAGATTTCCCTTCGGGAGGGAATAAGATTAACTTATGAATGGTATCGAAAAGAAAATTGGTTATGAAGGAGCGTAACAATGGACGTCTTTGATAAATGTGAGAAAATCAATGAGCAGTATAGGTTCGTGAAAGAGAGGGGATACTATTTTTATTTTCGGACTCTTGAATCTCCTCAAGACTCGGAGGTCATCATTCAGGGAAAGCGAGTCATCATGATCGGGTCAAACAACTATCTTGGACTCACGAATCACCCAAGGGTCAAAGAGGCAGCCATCAAAGCTATTGAAAAATACGGCAGTGGCTGTGCAGGGTCACGTTTCCTTAACGGAAATTTGGAGATTCACGAAGAACTTGAGACAAAACTGGCTCGTTTCTTCAGAAAAGAAGCCGCCCTGGTCTTTGCTACCGGTTATCAGACCAATCTTGGGACGATTTCCGCCCTGATTGGCCGAAACGATATCGCTATTCTCGATAAATACAATCATGCCAGCATTATTGATGGATGTCGCCTCTCTTTTGGGCAGGTAAAAAAATATCGACACAATGACATGAAAGATCTTGAGAAGATTCTGGAAAGTAACAAAGAAAAGGGCAAATTGATCATTGTCGATGGGGTCTTCAGTATGGAAGGTGACATTGCGGACCTTCCATCTATTGTCAAGTTAGCCAAGGCTTATGAGGCAAGGGTAATGGTCGATGATGCCCATGGGATTGGAGTTCTTGGCCCTGGGGGTCGTGGAACGGCTGAACACTTTGGACTCGAAAACGAGGTGGATTTGATTATGGGAACCTACAGTAAATCCCTCGCAGCCATTGGAGGATTCGTGGTCGGTTCAAAGGATGTCATTAACTATATCAAACATACAGGGCGCTCCATGATCTTCAGCGCGAGCCTCCCCCCAGCCCTGGTCGCTTCGGTCAGTGCGGCTCTTGATATTATTGATCAGCAACCTGAATTGAGAGAAAAACTCTGGAAAAATACCCATAAGATGCTCAAAGGCTATAAAGAACTGGGTTTCGATACAGGGCTAAGCGAAACGCCCATCATCCCCATCATTGTGGGGGATACCATGAAGGTCTTTGAAATGTGTAAACTCCTATTTGAACAAGGGGTGTTTGTCAATCCCATCGTAAGCCCTGCCACTCCCCCTAAACGAGAGTTACTTCGGACAAGTTATATGGCTACCCATCGGGAAGACCAGCTCGATCGAGTTCTTGAGGCCTTTGCCAAAGTGGGAAAGAAAATGGGATTAATCCAATGAAAGCGGGAAGATGAGGAAAGAGACAAAGGTCATTGAGGTCCAAAATCAAAAAGATCTGTTAAGATTTATCCAGTTTCCCTGGACGCTCTATAAGGGGGACCCCTTTTGGGTTCCTCCCCTCATTAAAGATCAACTCCATAAATTTAGCTCCAACCACCCTTTCTCCTCCCACGCCGAGATGAAACTTCTCATGGCCCTTCAAGATGGAAAGGTCGTCGGGAGAATTGCTGGAATTATTGACCATCACTATGTAGCATTTCAGGGAGAGAAGGTCGGATTCTTCGGATTTTTTGAATCGATCAGAGACTCAGCAGTAGGGGAAGATCTCTTCAACCATGTGAAAATCTGGCTAAAAAACCAGGGAATGGAGAAGATGATCGGTCCGATGAATCCATCGACCAATGACGAATGCGGTCTTTTGATCGAAGGGTTTGATTCTCCTCCATGCCTGATGATGCCCTACAATCCTCCCTATTATCCTTCTCTTATGGAAGAGTCTGGACTTAAAAAAGCGATGGACCTCTATGCCTACCTCCTCGAAAAGGACTCCTTTCGTTTTGATCGTCTTAATCGGATTACAGAAAGGATTAAAAAATCTGAACCCCACCTCTCTCTTAGACCCGTGAGAATGCGCCATCTAAATAAAGAACTAAAAATCATCAAAGAAATTTATAATCAAGCCTGGAGTAGAAACTGGGGGTTTGTTCCAATGACTGAAGAGGAGATCGACGAGATGGCCAAAAGCCTTAAGCCGCTGGCCGTTGCTGAGCTGGTCCTTTTCGCCTACTGGAAAGATGAACCCGTGGGGTTCTCAGTCGCTTTACCTGATTACAATGTGGTTCTAAAACATTTAAACGGAAAATTGGGACCTCTCGGTCTTATTAAATTCTTCTACTATTCAAGGAAGATCAAGAAGATTCGAGTCCTCCTCCTGGGGATCAAAAAGGAGTTCCAGAAAAGAGGGGTCGAAGGGCTTCTTTATATTGAAACCTTCAAGAGGGGGATCGAAAAGGGGTATCAGGAGGCAGAGTGCTCCTGGATTCTGGAATCGAATCTCCTGATGCAGCATGGGATCGAGGCCATGGGAGGAAGAAGATATAAAACCTATCGGATCTATGAAGCCTCCCTCTCCTCCTTCCAATAGCCATAGATTCGAGGAGCCACCAGGATACATCCGAAGGCTGCAACGGCTCCGGCAAAGAGGTCGACCACATAGTGGTATCTCAAATAGACCGTAGAGAGGATGAGTCCGCAGATGATCGGGAGATAAAGATAGAAGAGAATTCTTTCATATCGATAGGCCAAATAGAGGGCCATCAGGGCAATCTGGGTGTGACCACTGGGCATACAGTCCCTCTTATTATGCTCTAAATAATTGAGGGTGTCCCTGACAAAGTCGGTTAAAAAACTCCCTTCCAGTGGAACGGATTGAAGATGGGCCAGAGTGAAGCGGGGACCGATGGCGGGAAAAAGGATATACCCAATAAACGAGAGATAGTATCCGAAAGTGAGAACAAAGATCGATTCGTTAAGTTCCGGGGTTTTCTTTTTCAAGTAAAGGAGAACCACAAGAGTCACGGGGAGAAAATAATAGCTCCCGTAGAAAAAGGACATAAGATCGGTCAGCCAAGGAACGATCCACCGCTGCACCCAGACGGTAGGATGAACGCCAAAAAGGGCTAAATCCAATTGAATCAATGTGGCATCGATATCGGATCGAAGATAATGAATCAAATCTCCAAGAGACTCGTAGATGAGAACCACATAAAGGATGGGAGAGAAGGTCTGGAGAAACTCAGTCCAGCGACTTTTCAATCTTCCTTCGGCGGATAATTTGAGGACAAAGAGGAGACCCAGCAGAAGGAAATAACGTAGGAGCAAGGTTCGCCAGGGTGGAATCCGGGAGTGAAAAATGAGAACGAGAAAAAATAAGGCCAACAAAAATAAAAGGGTCAAACCCTGGGTTGGAGCCATTCTTCTCATTCGCTGAAGGAGGGATATGGAATCCCGGAGTATTTGAAGAAGATTTATACGTTGCTGGAAAAGAAAAATCAAGGATAGAATGGATCAGGTTGTAATCCCTCACTGAAGTGGGGAATAAGCCCGAGAGGGGTATTGGAGAAACCCATTCCGCCAGAGGCGGATCCGACTCGGTCGGAAGTGCGGCTACCTTAAATGGTCTATAGAAATTGTTACTTTGGTTTGTTTTAATCAGAAACCCATTTCTACGATGGATGGATTCGTAGGATCTATTTATATTCAATCCATCCGCGTTCTATGGGTTTCGGAAATACTCCTGTCGGGCTTAAATTTATTTCCACCCTTCAGTGAGGGGTTACATCAGGTTTGAATGGAGGAGTGAAACGATGCGTTTTTCAAGGTATTTTCTTCCAACTCTCAAAGAGATTCCTTCGGAGGCAGAAGTTCCCAGTCATCAATTGATGCTTCGGGCAGGATTGATTCGAAAGTTGACCTCTGGAATCTATTCCTACCTGCCTTTTGGTCTTCGGGCCATTCAAAAAGTTGAAGCGATTGTTCGGGAAGAGATGAATCGTGCAGGTGCGATCGAAGTCCTCCTTCCCTTTGTGCTCCCTTCTGAACTCTGGAAGGAAACGAACCGATGGGAAGAGTATGGAAACGAGCTGGCAAGGTTTAAGGATCGCCACGGTCGGGAGTACTGCCTGGGGCCAACCCACGAGGAGATCATCACGGATCTCGTGAGGCGTGAAATTCGCTCCTACCGCCAACTCCCTCTCAATCTCTACCAGATTCAGACTAAATTTAGGGATGAAATTCGACCCCGCTTTGGAGTGATGAGGGCTCGAGAATTCATCATGAAAGATGCTTACAGTTTCGATGTGGATGAAAAAGGGGAAAATGAAAGCTACCAAAAAATGATCGAAGCCTATTCTCGAATCTTCAGCCGATGTGGATTAAAATTCAAAATTGTAGAGGCCGAATCCGGCCTCATCGGAGGGACCTACTCTCACGAATTTATGGTCCTCGCCGCCACCGGGGAAGAAACCATTGTCAGTTGCACCCGCTGTTCCTATGCCGCTAATATTGAGAAGGCGGAGTTTCAAAGATCCCAGAGTGGAAGCCGAAATCGAAATTCGACTCTCTTTCAACCCCTCGAGAAAGTTTATACTCCTAAGAAACGGACGGTGGAGGAGGTCACCCAGTTTCTTAAGGTCTCTCCGAAGGATTTAGTGAAAACCCTCATCTTCGAAACAGAAAAAGGGCCTATCGCCGCTCTGGTGAGGGGAGACCATGAGATTAGTGAGAAAAAATTGAAAGGAATCCTCGAAGTGGAACACCTACAACTGGCCAGTGAGAAAACGGTCGAAGAGATTACCCATGCTCCAAAGGGATTTGCGGGTCCCTTAGGTATCTCCATCCCGATCCTCGCAGATCTGGACATTGAAAGAATGGTCAACTTTGTAACCGGTGCCAATGAAGTCGATTATCATATGATTCATGTCAACCTGGATCGGGATTTTCAAATTTCCAAATTTGCTGACCTCCGGAAATTTGCCCCGGGAGATCTTTGCCCCCTCTGCAAGGGAGAAACGCGATTGGATAAAGGGATTGAAGTGGGACACACCTTTAAACTCGGAACAAAATACAGTAAGGTCATGGGGGCCACTTTTCTCGATCCCCATGGTCAAGAAAGAGAAATGGTCATGGGTTGCTATGGAATAGGGATCGGAAGGACGGTGGCTGCTGCGATCGAACAGTATTATGATGAGAAGGGGATTGTCTTTCCCATGCCCATTGCTCCCTTTCAGGTTCTTCTTCTTCCTGTAAATTTGAAAATCGATCTTATCCGGGAAACGGCTGAAGAGCTTTATCAAACCCTCTCTCAGGAGGGAATCGAAATTTTATATGATGACCGAGAAGAAACCCCAGGGGTGAAGTTTAACGATGCGGACCTCATCGGAATTCCCCTTCGAATCACTTTGGGGGAAAAGAATTTAAAGAAGGGGTTGGTGGAGATCAAAAAGAGAAGGACAGGTGAAATTCTTTTGATCAAAAAGGATGAAACGGTCTCAAAGATCAAGGAGATGATTGATCACGAGGTTCGAGAAGTCACTCCGAATTTGACCTGAATCGCTCGGTTGAATCGAGGCCGATAGACCAATTCAAAGACCTCTTCCTTTCCAGGAAAAAGGTGACAAGCGACACGCTTTAGTTCCTCCACTCTCCTCCTGGCCTCTTCTAAGGAAAGATCCTCTTCCTGAATGGATTGTAAGGAGAGGTCCACCAGGAATCTCAGAAAGCGAATCTTTCGATTTTCCTCTTTCATCTCCTTTTCTTTCTCTTCCATCTCATCTCCCATAGGGCTAACAGTAACTCCTCAACGCCCAACATCCCTCTCGGGTTTATTCCTCACTTCTGAGTGAGGGATTACGGGCTGACCAGATCAAAAATTACTGTTGACATATAATTGGATCTCTTTATACTATATTCTATCGATGGATCCCAAGAATGTCCAGCCAAAAGACAGAATTATCTTTGCCCTCGACGTCGATCACTTTTCCGAGGCTCAGCGATGGGTAAATCTTCTCAAGAACCAGATCGGTTTCTTTAAGGTAGGAAAACAGCTCTTCACTCATTCTGGACCAAAGGTCATTGACATGATTCACCAGAAGGGGCAAAAGGTTTTTCTCGATTTAAAATATCATGATATTCCAAATACCGTAGCTAAAGCCGGGGAGGAGGCAACCAAACATCAGGTGGCGATGTTCAACCTCCATGCCCTTGGGGGATTTGAGATGATGAAGAAGACCGTGGAAGCCTCCAGGGCCATGGCCAAAGAACTGGGGACACCAAGACCTCTTATCTTAGCCGTGACCATTCTTACCAGTATGGATGAAGGAAGTTTGCGAGAAGTAGGGATCCAGGGTCCGATGATGGAGGAAGTCGGACGTCTGGCCCTTCTCTCCCAGAAGGCAGGGGTGGATGGGGTAATTGCTTCCCCCCAGGAGATTAAAATAATCAGAGAACGATGCGGAGAAAATTTTCTGATCGTGACTCCAGGGATTCGTCACCCTTCTGATCGAAAAGATGATCAGAAAAGGACCTTAACACCAAAGGAGGCCATTCGAGAAGGAGCCGATTATCTCGTAATAGGTCGACCGATTAGAGAGGCAAAAGATCCCATCGAAGCCGTCCAAAAAATCATCGAAGACATCTCGTCAATATAGATTAGAAGCTCAAATTTAATCATCTCTATGAATCACCTAATTTATGGAATCCATCCTGTGGGGGAAGCTCTGAAATCCAATCTCCCTATCCAGAAACTTTTTGTGGGTACGGAAAAGCCTTCCCCTCCTTTACAAGACCTCCTGAACCAGGCACGGAAAAAAGAGATCCCTGTGATCTTCACCACTCGTGACTTTCTCGATCAATTGACTCGCAGGGGGATTCATCAAAACATTGCTGCTGCCCTTGAAACCTATCATTATGTGGACCTGGAAGAAATTCTCTCCCGATGGAGGAGGGAAGGATCAAAAGCACTCATTTTGATCCTGGACGGGATTCAGGATCCTCAAAATCTTGGCTCTCTCATTCGCACTGCCTTAGGATGTGGAGCTCATGGGGTTGTCATTCCGAAGGATAGAGCCGTTGGAATTACACCCGCTGTATTTAAGGCCTCTGCTGGGGCAGTGGCCCATATCCCCATTGCTCGGGTTGTCAATGTCTCGAGGAGCATCGATCGTTTAAAAGAGGAGGGGATCTGGGTTTACGGGGCAACAGGAGAGGCAGATGAGCTGATCTATCATTTTGATTTGAATATAGATTTAGCCATCGTTATCGGAGCAGAAGGAAGGGGAATAAGACCCCTGGTGAAAAGAAAATGTGATGGCCTCTTTTCGATTCCTATGAAAGGACCTGTCTCCTCCTTCAATGCCTCTGTAGCAGCCGGGATGGTCCTTTACGAAGTCGTGCGCCAAAGGGCTCTTGGTAATAAAAATCTTAAAGACTCTATAGGATGAGGGAGAAAAGGGATGATTTTGATCGAGAGACCAGGGCAAGAGCCCCTGGAGATTGACCATCTTCTGATCGACTTTGAGGGAACCTTGGCCATGGACCGAAGGGTCCATCCCAAGGCAAAGGATAAAATCAATCTCCTCTCTAAACGATTAAAGATCTATATTTTCGTCAAGGAAGAGAAAGAGAGGGCAGAGGAAGTCCTGAAGAAGGTGAAGGCGGAGATTATCTTTTTAAATAAAGGAGAGGCCTCGAAACAGAAATTAGAGCTAATCCAGAGTTTGGGGTCCTTTCGGACAGCGGTCATTGGCAACGGGATAGATGATCTTTCAATCATAAAAGAGGCAGCCCTTGGGATGGTGATTTTGGGGAAAGAAGGGACCTCCGGGGCCTTGATTCAAATCGCAAATCTGGTCTTTACGGACGTGATCGACGCCCTGGATTTTCTCTTAAAACCCCTCCGGCAGAGAGCTACTCTCGGGCTATGAATGGAGTTCCAAACTTAAGGGATCAGGAGCGATAGGAGGCATTAATCTTAACGTAATCGAGAGAGAGATCGGTGGTGAGAAGAGAAAAATTCCCCTTTCCTTGATGAAGATGGACGGTGAGTTTAAAGGCCTTCTTTTTAAGCACATTGGAGGCACGCTCTTCCAGCTTCGGTCCCGTTCCAACCCCATTCTTTACAATAGGAATCTTATCAAAAAAAATGTCTACCCGATCCTGATGGATAGAGATATCGGAATGACCCAGAGCAGAAAGAATCCTTCCCCAGTTGGCATCTTCTCCAAAGAAGGCTGTCTTGACCAGAGGAGAATGGGCAATCCCATAGGCTGCCTTCTTTGCCTCTTCGTCACTTTTTGCCCCTTGGATGGAGATTTCGATCACCTTCGTCACCCCTTCTCCATCCCTGACGATATGGAGGGCTAACGTTTGGCACACCTCTAACAGCATGGATTTGAAGATCTGAGCCTCTTTGTCCATTCGATTCAATATCGGATGATTCGCTCTTCCATTGGCCAGAATCAGAACCGTATCGTTCGTACTTGTCTCACCATCTATAGTGATCCTGTTGTAGGTCAGATCGACGACCTCTTTTAAGACCTTTTGTAAAAAGAGACTTTCAATATGGGCATCGGTGACGAGAAAGGAAAGCATGGTGGCCAGATTGGGACGAATCATTCCTGCCCCCTTGGCCATCCCACAAAGTTTCACCTTTTCTCCTCGAATCCGACAACTTCCCCATTCCATTTTGGGCCGAGTGTCCGTCGTCATGATCGCTTCTACGACATCCCTCCATCTATCGGGCGAAAGACCGCGAACCAGCTCCGGAATCCTTTGGGCAATCTTCTCCGTGGGCAGTGGGATCCCGATCACCCCTGTGGAACTAAGAAGAATATGATCCGATTTAATCCCTAATTCCTTCGATAGGAGGGAGGAGACTCGATATCCATCCTTCATCCCTCTTGGTCCGGTGCAGGCATTGGCATTTCCGCTGTTGACCAGAATGGCTTGACAGAACCCTCCCTTAACCCTTTCCATGCTGATAAGAACCGGAGCGGCCTTCACCTTATTGGTGGTGAAAAGACCGGCCACATGGGCTGGAGTCTCCGAATAGATCAAACCCAGGTCTTTTCTTCCATCCTTTTTGATTCCTGCTGAAATCCCGGAAAATAAAAACCCCGGTACCCTAAAGGGATTCGAGTTCATTTAAGCTCTTGCCTCCTCTTTCAATAGACAACATTTCTTATATTTCTTTCCACTTCCACAGGGGCATGGATCGTTCCGCCCGATTTTCCTCCCTTCCCTTCTTACGGGCATCCCTCTTCCCTCCTCCATCTCTCCACCTCTCGGAGAGGGTTCAGGGCCTCGGCTCAAAAAGAAGGCCTGCTTTCGCTCAAGCTTCACCTCTTTCGCCTCTTCCTGTTTTGCGATCTGAATGGCAAAGAGCTTTTGAATCGTATCCCTTTTAATCCTCTCTAACATATCGAGAAACATCTGGTAGGCCTCTTTTTGATACTCGATGAGAGGATCCTTCTGCCCATACCCCCTTAAACCGATTCCTTCCTTCAACTGGTCGATGGCCAGTAGATGGTCTTTCCAGTGATGATCGATCGACTGAAGCATCAGGACTTTCTCGAGATATCGAATCAACTCCTCGCCAAATTCTCTTTCCTTTCTTTCGTAGACCCTTTTCACCTCCTCGATGATCCTCTCCTTCATGCGAGCCCTATTCAACCCATCTTCATTCAAAGCAGGGGGAGTCCATCTGAAGGAAAATTGCTGGTAGATGGCATCCTGAAGCCCCTTCCAATCCCAGTCCTCCGGAAGACCCTTCTCATCGGTATAAAGATCGACCAGTCCTTCCACCTGGTCTTCGACCATCTCCGAAATGGAATCCTTGAGATTTTCTCCCGCAAGGACTTCCCTTCTCTGGGCGTAGATGACTTCTCGCTGTTTATTCATCACATTATCATACTCAAGGAGATGTTTCCTAATCTCAAAATTATGGGCTTCTACCCTTCGCTGGGCGTTCTCAATGGCCTTGGTCACCAGACGGTGTTCAATCGGTTGATCCTCCTCCATCCCTAAACGATCCATAATATGGGATATCCTTTCAGAGCCAAAGATCCGAAGGAGATCATCCTCCAGGGAGAGATAGAACCGGGAAGAACCTGGATCGCCCTGTCTTCCTGCCCTTCCTCGAAGCTGATTATCAATTCTTCGGGCCTCGTGCCTTTCTGTCCCGATCACATGAAGTCCACCCAGGGCAACGACCTGTTCTTTCTCTTTTTGAACAATCCTCAACGCCTTCTCATAGGCTTTCTTTATCGATTCTTCATTCGTTGGGTCTTCAGCAAGACTTCGGGCTAAGAATTTGGGATTCCCCCCCAGAAGGATATCGGTCCCCCTTCCAGCCATATTGGTGGAGATGGTGACCGCCCCTACCCTGCCTGCCTGAGCAATAATCTCTGCTTCTCTCTCATGATGCTTGGCATTGAGAACATTGTGAGGGATCCCTCGCCTTTTAAGCATCTGGCTGAGACGTTCGGACTTCTCGATCGAGATCGTTCCCACCAGAACTGGACGTCCCTTTTGATGAAGCTCTTCAATCTCCCTGACCACAGCACGAAACTTCTCTTTCTCTGTCTTGTAGATCACATCGGGATGGTTCGTTCGAATCAGGGGCATATTGGTGGGAATGACGACCACATCGAGATTATAGATCTTTCTGAATTCGGCAGCCTCGGTATCCGCCGTTCCGGTCATCCCCGCCAACTTTTTATACATCCTGAAATAGTTCTGGAAGGTAATGGTGGCCAAGGTTTGATTCTCATTTTCAATCCTTACATTCTCTTTGGCCTCTATGGCCTGATGCAGTCCATCGCTCCATCGCCTTCCTGGCATCAGCCTTCCTGTGAACTCATCGACAATGATCACCTGGCCCTCTTTCACGACATAGTCCACATCTCTTTTAAAAAGGGTGTGGGCTCGGAGGGCCTGATTGACATGATGAAGAATTTCGATGTTTCTGGGATCATAGAGATTCTCCACGTGGAGGAGTCTCTCTACGTTGGCCACCCCTTCTTCTGTTAAGAAGGCCGTGTGGCTCTTCTCCTCCACCTGATAGTCTCGCCCTGGCTTAAGGAAAGGAATGATTCGATTAATCTTATAATATTTATCCGTGGATTCCTCCGCAGGACCTGAAATGATCAGAGGCGTTCTGGCTTCATCAATGAGGATGCTATCGACTTCGTCCACGATCGCATAATGGAGCTCCCTCTGGACATAGTCTTCGATCGAAAATTTCATATTGTCCCTGAGGTAATCAAATCCAAACTCATTGTTTGTCCCATAGGTGATGTCACAGAGATAGGCCTCTTTCCTTTCCCGGTCGTTTAGTCCATGAACGATCACCCCTACGGAAAGTCCCAAGAACCGGTATATCACCCCCATCCACTCCCTATCCCTCTTGGCTAAATAATCATTGACGGTGACGATATGAACCCCTCTTCCAGTCAAGGCATTGAGATAGGCAGGGAGGGTCGCCACCAGGGTCTTTCCTTCTCCTGTTGCCATCTCAGCGATCTTCCCTTCGTGAAGAACGATTCCTCCTATCAATTGGACATCGTAGTGTCTCTCTCCGAGGGTCCTCTTGGAAGCCTCTCTTACGACTGCAAAGGCCTCTGGAAGAATCTCGTCTAAGGACTCCCCCCTCTCAAGCCTCTCTTTGAACTCTCGGGTTTTTGCCCGAAGTTGATCATCGCTGAGAATCTGGATTTTAGGCTCCAATTGATTGATTCTCTGAACAATGGGGCGAAGCCTCTTAAGTTCCCTCTCGTTTTTACTCCCTATAATTTTTTTAAGTAGTAACCCTAACATCCTTTTTCTCCAAAAAATTATTTAATTTCAAAAAATTATATAATGGATAAGGAAGAGTTTCAACCTAAAAACCATCAAAAAGGTAATCTCCTCACTGAAACGTGGAAATAAATTTAAGCCCGAAAGCAATATTTCCGAAGCCCATAGAATCCGGCTGGATTGAACCAGATGGAATCCGTCATTGAAAAAAGGGGAAAGACATCTCGGGCAGTAGTGGGGGGATTTTCTTAAAAGATTAGTTAAGGATATATCTCATTGGGTTCACAGGAATTCCGTTGAGCCTGACCTCGTAGTGGAGATGGGGTCCTGTGGTCTTTCCACTCATCCCTATTTCGGCAATCTTTTCTCCTCTTTTTATCTTCTGCCCCACTCTCACGAAGATCTTACCGAGGTGAGAATATCGGGTAATCATTCCAAAACCGTGAGAAAGAACGATGAGTTTTCCATGAACGAAATCATTTTTAATGTCCGAAACAACCCCATTGGCCGGAGCAACTACTGGAGTTCCACTCTGGTTCGCGATATCGATTCCCTCATGCATCTGGGTAAGCCCTGTAAAAGGGTTCGTTCGAAACCCAAAACCTGAAGTCACCCAGCCATGGGCCGGCCAGATCGAGGGGGTATGGGTCAGGATTTCTTGCTTTGTTTGAAGAAGTCTCTCAAGTTCAGAAAGGCTTTCCTCTCTTGTGGTCGCCTCTGACTCCAGTCGTTCGATATCGACCCTCATCTGTTGAACAAGACCTTTTTCATCCTTTTCGAGCCTCAATTTATCTCTAATATCAGAGGGAGAAGGCCCCCCCATTCCCATAAAAGGAAAAACTTCTTGCCCCTTTTCTAAATTGGCAATAATTCGAATTCTCTTATCAAAATCTTTTAATTTAGAAATCTGTTTCTCCAGATCTTCGATTTTGGATGAAAAGAAGTGGAGCTGAGACTTTTGTGTCTCTGTCTCTTGCCTCAATCGAGCAACCTCATAGGCTTTCTTTTTTACCTGAATATAGTCGCAGATGAAAAAAGTGAGGCAGAGGAGGAGAAATCCTGAAAAATAGAAGAGGATCTTAAAGGTCTTTTTTTTAATCTTGAGGTGTCTCGATGGAGAGTTTTTATGACCAAAGATCAGGACATTAATATATTCCTTTTCCACTACCCCCTCCTTGTTCACCCCCTAAGAAAAGGGGTATAGAAGAAGTGGATTTAAAATTATCAAATTCTAATTATCCCTGTCAAGTTTTTTTGATTTTTTATGGAAGGGTGTTTTTAAGAAAGTTTAAATTCTTCTTAATTTCCGCTAATTTGCACACCTTCGATGAGTAGGCTCGGGGATCCAATCTTACCAAAAAATCGAAGGTCGTCCCCGATCATTTTGATGTTCTTGAAGAGCTCGAAGAGATTCCCCGCAATGGCCACTCCTTTGACCGGATGAACCCTCTCTCCCCTCTCGATCCACTTTCCGGAGCACCCTAAGGAGAAATCACCTGAAATAGGATCCACCGTATGAATTCCCATTACCTCTTCCACTAACAACCCCTTGTAAATTTCTTTTGGAAGAGAAGAAAAAGGGGTGTCCTTTTTGGGGATAAAGAAATTTCTGGTTCCCAGCACAGGAGGAAATCGAATGCTGGTTCTCTGACTGTTCCCTGTGGACTCTACCTGGGTTTTTTTCGAAATGAGCCTTTCTCGATTAGCCCAGAATCGATCATAAAGATACCCTTCAATAACCCCATCGGTGACCAAAACAGTCCTTTGACTTGGAACTCCTTCCCCATCAAAAGGAAAGGTCGCCGCTCCTTCTGGGAGAAGCCCATCATCGATAATCGAAAGGAGGGGTGAAAAGCATTGTTCTCCCCTCTTTTCTTTTAAAGGAGACTTACCTTTTAGAACCTGCTCTGCCGAAAAAGAATGGGCAAGGAGGGAGAGAAATTCTGAGGCGACATAAGGGTCAAGGAGGATAGGAAAAGTCCCTGAAGGGATCCTTTTCCCGCCGAGTCGATCCAACGCCATCCTGCCAGCTTTCTCCCCGACCTTCTTGACATCAAGATCACGGAAAAAATGGCTGAAATCGAAATCCCAGCCCATTTCCGACTCTCCTGCCTCCTCGGCCACAGCCATCACCGATAGGGACACTAGCGTTAGATGGGACGAAACATTTAAGCCATTGGAATTGAGAATCCTTACCGTGGACTTCCCTTCTTGATACGAAGCCTTCCTGACCTTTTTAATCCTTTCGGGGTCTACAGAACGCGCCATCTCCTCTAACTCTTTTGCCTTTTCAATCTTCTCTTTTTCAGATACCTTTTCTAAAGATTCGTCGAAAATAGGAAGTTCTAAGAGAGGGCTCCTGAGAGGGGGTGCAAAATCATAAGAGGGATCAGATGAGGTTACTTCAGCACTTGATATGGCATCGTCAATCCTTTTTTCTAACTCAAAGGGAGAGAGAAGGGGAGAGGTGGTGTAGGAAAAGCCAGCTTTCTGATTCTTCAAGATTCGAAGGGCAAGCCCCCACGAGGATGAGGCATGAAGTGTCTCCATCTTCCCATCTTTTGATTCCACCTCAAAATGGGAGGACTCTTCCAGAAAAATCTCGTATCCTTCGAGGGACTTTCTTTTTAAAATGGAGAGGGTCTGATCGATGATTTTTTCGTTTTCCTCCATATCCTCACTTTGCCTTCTCTTTAAAGAAGAAAACAGGATTGATTAAGAGACTACCATCGTATAAGGCTGCTTCCCCAGGTTAATCCCCCTCCAAATCCATTGAGGATAATATAGTCCCCTTTTTGAATGCTTCCATTTCTGACCGCCTCGTCCAGGGCAATGGGAATGGTCGCCGAAGAGATATTTCCATACTTTTCAATGGTTAGATAGACTTTCTCAAAAGGGATATTTAGACGTTTGGCCATCTGCTGGAGGATGCGGAGGTTGGCTTGATGGGGAATGATCCACTTTACCTGGTTTAATGGGATTCCCCTCGAATTAGCGGCCTCCTCTGCAGCCTCGGCAAACCTCTTTACCGCAACTCGAACGCTTTCATTTGCCTTTATCATCTTTAAGGTATGGAGCTTTTTATCTACACTTTCATAACTGATTGGAGTCGTTTTGGAACCTCCTCCTGGAAGCAGGAGGTTCTCTCCGTTGGCTCCATCTGTATGAATATGGATAGAAAGAATTTCGGCCACCTCTCTTCCCTGATGGATAAGAGGTTCTTCCCCTAAATCAACCTCAAATCCCTTCAGGATGGCCGCCCCTGCACCATCTCCCCAGAGGATACAACTCTCTCGATCGGTCCAATCCAGGGTTCGACTCATAATCTCCACGGAAGCAACAAGAGCGACGTTAAAAATTCCTGATTTCAGATAGGCCTCTGCCACGGAGAGACCAAAAATAAATCCACAACAGGCTGCGGTGACATCAAAAGAGACCGCCTTCTCAGCTCCTAACTTGGCCTCTAACCAGTTGGCTCCAGAGGGACAGGCCGTATCCGGAGTCATGGTGGTCATCACTATGAGTTCTAAATCCTCAATAGTGATGCCTGCCATCTCCATTGCCCGAAGAGAAGCCTCCTTGGCCAGGTCTGAGGCATTGATATGGGGTTCGGCAATCCTTCGCTCCCTGATCCCGGTCCGTTTAAAAATCCATTCATCATTGGTATTTAAGACCTTCTCCAAATCGAAATTACTGAGAACCCTCTCGGGGAGGTAGGACCCCGTGCCCAAAATTCCTATTCTTTTCATCCCCATTCACCAACTCCTTTAATCCTCTAAAATCGAAAAATTCATCTCTATTCTTTGTAGATCCGAGGGACCCTCTTTCCAATCAAACAAAGGACCTCATAGGGAATGGAACCTATCTTTCCGGCTATTTCCTCAGGGGTAATCCGCTCTCGTCCCTGTTTTCCGATCAATATCACTTCATCTCCAGGACCCACTTTTGGAACTTCGGTCACATCCACCATCGTAAAATCCATACAGACCTTTCCCACTATTGGAGCCCTTTTCCCTTTTATCAGAACCTCCCCCTGATTGGAAAGCTGAAGGCTATAGCCATCCGCATAACCTACAGGAAGGGTGGCAATAAGACTCTCCCTTTTTGTAGTAAAGGTCCCTCCGTAACCTATCTTCGACCCTTGTGGAACCGATTTCAGATAATGGATATGGGTTTTTAATGTCAAGACCGGTTTCAATTCAATCAGACTCTGAAATTCTATGGAAGGATAAGAACCATAAATCATAATTCCAGGCCGAACCAAATTTCCTGAAAAGTGAGGGAAAAGGGTTAAGATTCCGCTGTTTGCCATGTGAACGTACCGGCAGGAGAGTCCAACTCCCCTGAGCATGGCGATCGCCTTTTGAAACTTCTCCCATTGCCCTTCGGTGTACCCCTCCCCTTCATGGATCAAAGCAAAATGGGAAAGGAGGCCTTCCACCTCAATTTGAGGAAATCTTCCTATCTTTTCTAAAAATTTTGGAAACTCCTGAAAAGGGACTCCCAGTCTCCCCATTCCTGTATCTACTTTGAGATGGATCTTTACTTTTTTCCCTCTCTTTTCCCCTGCTCTTGAAAGTGCCTTCAAGGATTCAAGGTCGAAGACTACAGGAGTAAGACCATATTTTATAATTTCGTCCGCCTCTCCCCGATAGATTCCCCCAAGTATGAGGATGGGAGTTTTTATTCCCCCTCTTCTAAGTTCTATTCCTTCCTCAGGGATGGCCACTCCTAAATATTCAACTCCCAATCTCTCTAAGGTTTGGGAAACAGGAAGGGCTCCATGTCCATAGGCATCGGCTTTGACCACAGCCAGTATTTTTACCCCTTTTGGAAGCCTCTTTTGAATCTGGCAATAATTGAAAGCAAGGGCTTTTAAATCGATCTCTGCTACGGTTGGTCTTTTACAGGAAAGCAATGGAGTCATTGAAGATCCTAAAAAGAATGATTTCCTTAACATTCCCCTCTCTAAAAGTCAATCTAATCAATCTCTCGGACCATGGCGATCTCATCGCAGTCAGGGAATTTTACACATTTTAAACAGTCCGCCCAGATCTTATGTGGGAGGATTGTTTTGTCTACCTCTTTAAACCCGAGGCGGCTGAAAAATTTGGGCTGATAGGTGAGAGCAAAGACCTTCTTTACCCCCAATGCCTTCGCTTCTTCCAGGCAGGCCTTGACCAATTTGGCTCCAATCCCTTTATTCCGGGCTTCTTCATATACCGCCAGGGATCGAATCTCCCCTAAGTTCTCCCAGCAGATATGAAGGGCACAGATCCCCACCACCTTTCGATTCTGGAGATAAACGAAGAAATCCCTGAGCTGATCGTAGAGTTCACTAAGAGAACGAGGAAGAATATCTCCCTTCGAGGAGTAGAGTTTGATTAATTTTTGAATCTCCTTCACATCCTTAAGTTTTGCCTTTCGTATCATCTTACCCCTTCATCCTCACTTTGACTGTCCCATCACCCTTTCCTGGCATTCTCAAGCATCTCTTTGGCATGGGCCCTTGTTTTCTCTGTCACTTTCACTCCTCCGAGCATTCTCGCCACTTCCTCTACAATCGCCCCCTCTTCTAATCGATCCACCACGGTAACGGTCCGGCCTCCTCTGACCTCTTTTCTGACACTGTGATGGGTGTCGGCAAAACAGGCGATCTGGGGAAGATGGGTCACACAGATGACCTGATGATGTCTTGAGAGCTCTTTGAGTTTTCTTCCCACGACCTCTGCAATGGCTCCTCCAATCCCTGAATCGACCTCATCAAAGATGAGGACCTGCCGGCCACCTACCTTTGCCAGAATCTTTTTCATCGCTAACATGATTCTCGAAAGTTCTCCCCCCGATGCAATTTTTGCAAGGGGTTTCAATTCCTCTCCGATATTGGGAGAAATAAGAAACTCCACCCGGTCCTTCCCTTTATGGGAAAGGGGCTGCTCCTCGATCTTAACTTCAAAGGTCGTCCTCTTCATCCCTAAAGAGCTGAGCTCTTTTTCGATCAGTCGTTTTAACTCCTTGGCAACCCGTCTTCTCTCCAATGAAAGCCTCTGCGCCAGAGCCATCATCTCTGCCTGAAGAGATCCCGAAATCCCTTCCAATTGAGAAAGCCGCTCTTCCTCGGAGGTGAAGGATTTCAAGGCCTCGCTCACTCTTTCTTTAAACCGTAAAATCTCTTCAATCGTAGGACCATACTTCCTTTTAAGTCTGTCTATCTCCTCCAGTCGATTTTCCACTTCTTCCAATCGGACGGGATCCATTTCTATCCTTTTTAAATACTCTCTCAGAAGGAGAGCCGTCTCTTCCAGCTGGATGGAAGAGGCCTCCAATCCTTTGATCGCTTCAGAGAGAGAAGGGTCGATGTGGAGAATCTCCCTTCCCCATCGGAGAATAGACTGAATCCTCTCAAGGGCAGAGTCTTCTCCTTCACAGACCCTCTCCTGAAAAGTTTGGACAAACTCGATCAATTTTCTTGCATGGATCAGGATTCTTCTCTCTTCTTTTAGAGCCTCTTCCTCACCGATCGAAATCTTCGAATCCTCGATCTCTTTCAACTGAAAGGCCATCAATTCCCTTTCTCTCGCCCTCTTCTCTTTTTCTTCTCGGATCCTCTTGATTTCTCCCGAGAGCGAAAGAAATCGCTCAAAGTGTTCTTGGAATGTCTCTCGAAGCCGGATTAATCCCCCAAATTCATCGAGGATATCTCCATGGGTTTCCACCCGCTGCAGTGATTGATGCTCGTGTTGGCCATAGACACTGATAAGCCTTTCGCCGATCTCAGAAAGGGTCCCCAGAGTCACCAGATTCTCGTTGAGGAAGACCTTGCTTCGACCTGTTCGGGAAAGGACTCGACGGATCAAAAAAGAATCCTCCCCCTCTTGAAAGGACAATCCCTTTTCGTGGATCTTCTCCTTAACCTCACGATGGTTCGAAATATCAAAAAGAGCCTCTATGGTGGCCTCCTCCTCAGAGCTCCGGATTAATTCCTCACTCCCTCTGTCTCCCAGGAGAAGATGGACCGCATTCAGGATAATGGATTTTCCTGTTCCGGTCTCGCCCGTAAGGACATTAAACCCCTTTGAGAAGGTGAGAGATAATTCATCGATGATCGCAAAATTTCTGATCCGGAGCTCCAAGAGCATCTCTGTTAACGTTCCCCCCATTTTAATTTTTCTCTTAAGAGTTCGAAATAGTGGCGATAGGGAGATTTAATCAAAAGGATGCTCGTCTCCGATTTTTTTACTTCCACAATATCCTCATACTCCAGCATAAATCCCTGCTGTCCGTCTAATGTAAGGAGGACCTCTTGCTGGGTGCTCTTTAGAACGACATGAATGGTTACATCATCCGGGATAACGATTGGGCGATTGGTTAAAGTATGGGGACAGATGGGGGTGATAATGATACAATGGAGGGAAGGATAGATGATGGGCCCTCCTGCAGAGAGGTTGTAGGCAGTCGATCCTGTGGGGGTAGAAAGGATCAGTCCATCTGACTTAAAAGTGGTGAGATATTCCCCATTGATGGAGGTCTCGAGGTCGATAATCCTGGCAAGGGCTCCTTTATTGATGACCGCATCATTGAGGACTGTAAAATCGGCCATCTTTTCTCCTCTCCTTAAAACGGCTGCCTGAAGGGCCACCCTCTCATCCACCACAAAATCCCCTTCGAGGACTTTTTCGATGACCTTGTCCAGCTCTTTGAGGGTGATCTCCGTGAGAAACCCTAACCCCCCTAAATTCACCCCGAGGATGGGGACCCTATATTTTCCTACCAGCCGGGCTACACTCAGAAGAGTTCCATCTCCTCCAAGAACGACGACCATCTCTACTTGAGAAGGGATCTCTTCCCTTTTTATCGAATTGAATCGTGGTCCGGAAGGAAACACAGGCAATGCCTTCCCTACCGATTCTTCTAAATAGAGATCCACCTCTTTAAATCGGAGATGTTCTATCAAATGAGCGATCAAGGCAATGGCTTCCGGTTTATTTTGCTTTGCAATAATCCCGATTCGTTTCATTCCAGACCTCTTTGAGAGATCCTTAAAACCCTTTTCAACATCCATGGTCTTCGAGAGAAGATTTCCCAAACCTTCCTATTCAATAATAGCGATCGTCGCCTCGGCTTCCACTTCCTGTCCAGGAGAGACGCAGACCTCCTTGATGACTCCTCCCACAGGAGCTACAATGGGCATCTCCATCTTCATCGCCTCGAGCACAGCCACCTGATCATCCTCTTTGACCCTATCTCCCACTTTTACTGAGACAGAAATAATCTTACCAACCATTGGAACTGTCACGGGTGTTCCCATAAGCATTTCCTCCTTTTTGGAATTAATTTATTTGTTAAAAAATTCAGTTCTTAAGATAAGATAAAATTTAACCTAAACCAATCCTTATTTGTCAAGGTGCTTTTTGGAAGCTCTGAAAAAGTCATAGAAAGACTGGGGAGGTAGGGTTCCAAACCCTTCGAA
>JBBIMX010000050.1:0-21053 GCA_037444165.1 Deltaproteobacteria bacterium
TGGCATCAGACATTCGAATCATAATCCCAGAGGCATACTTTTCCCAGATTCGAGGAACGCCATAGGTGACAGTCGGTGAGATCTCTTTCATATTATCCATGACCGTATCGGTATTCTCGATGAAATTCACCGTGGTCCCATACCGGGCATTGATGAGGACGGTAAAGAGTTGTTCAAAAATATGACAGAGGGGAAGGTAGGAGAGGGTTTCGTCTCCTTCTTGAATGGGATTGACGGCGACCATGGCCTCGCTCATAAAGAGGAGATTCCGGTGGGTCAGCATGGCTCCTTTTGGAGGACCGGTAGTGCCAGAGGTGTAGATGAGGACGGCCAGATCCTCAGGAGTCACGTCACTTAGCCGCTGTTCAAAGAGGCCAGGATTCTTTTGGTCATATTCTTTTCCAAGTTTTAAGAGATCTTCAAAGCTCATGAGCAGAGGATCCCGAAATCTTTTTAATCCTTCCATCTCAATGACAATCACTTTTTCAAGATGGGGGGTCTCCTTTCTGAATTTAAGGGTTTTATCGAATTGTTCCTCATTCTCTGCAATATAGAATCTGGATTGAGAGTTCTGAACGATATAGCCACACTGTTCCGCTGCATTCGTCGTATAGATTCCCGTGGTCACCCCCCCGGCCGACATAATTCCAAAGTCCGCATAGACCCACTCCGGACGATTTTCGCTGATGATACATACGGGTTCTCCTTTTTTAAGACCCATGCTGATGAGACCCATAGCCACCTGCCTCACCTTTTCTCCATACTCCGCCCAGGTAACGTCTCTCCAGATTCCATACTCTTTCTCTCTTAAGGCCACTTTATGGGGGCGTTCCTTGACATGCCTATGGAAATAAGTAAGAAGGGTTTCATTGCGCATCGGTTTTACTCCTCTTGGGAAATTGAGTATCGGTGACTCAACGAAGTTTAAAGGATCCTGAAGAAAGATTCTTCAAACTCAGGTTTTCCTTCATATCTTTTCATAAAATACGAGGCTGCCATATCCATATTCTCGAAAAAATGAGGGCTCACATCAATCCCTGCCTTTCGGAGTGCTTGATAGGCTTCTTTCAGGTCGGGTGGGCATCCTCTGACGGGGATAGCCTCCTTTATATTTGGATGAGTTTGGTTAGCCCTCACCATGCACTGTCCAATGAGGATGGTCTTTTCCTTACCCGGATTGGGTTTCATCTTCTTGCCCGTGAGAATTTCTATCTCGTTCCAGGGTTCTCCCTTCCAGGCATTGGCAATCGCCATAAGGAGAACCGTTGTAAACCCGGAACAATAAGTACAGATCGTCTCATCATATCTTGGATAGGAAAGTCCCCTTACTCCCAATTTTTCTAAGGCTTTTGGTAGGGTTCCGTCTTGAGTATAAGGAAAAGCGTATTCATGGAATGAGCTCACCTCGTCGATTTTTTCTCCAACGATTTCAATATCAGAAAAGTCCATAGGACAGTCTCGATCCTTTGCCGCATAAACCAGGTGAGGGACAGAAGAAGGATCGTATCCCAATACTTTGGCACCCACCATATCTGCAGAAAGGATGTCAGAAGAGGCGACCAACAGATTGCTTCTTCGGATCCTTCCTTCAAAAAAGGGGCCCCGCTCAGTGGTATAGATTCCATCAATGAGGGTAAAGGAGGGAGGAATTCGATTGGCCAATCGGGATACCATGAAATGAAGATCCCTTTGAGGTTCTGGGCTGTGACATTTCTTTCTGGAAGGAACATCAATCAATCCCTTAAGATTCTTGATCCCAAGGCTCACCACGGTCTGGGCATGGGTCTTGAGGACAGGAAGGTTGACGAGGAAGTCTCCCTCCAAAAAGTCTTCATTGAAATTGAGGGTCACTCCTTCTCCAAGATCGATTTTTCGGAAGGGTCTTTCAAAAATATTGAGGGTCTTTACTCCATAGCGTTTCTTAAGAACATTGTAACCAAGGGTTTCAAAAGCATGAGCCGGGGTCTCTCGGTCTTTTGGATCAAAGGTAATTATTCCTTCGAGGATGGTCATCTCCTCAATTCCTCGTTCTTTAAGAAGAATCACGATATCCTCAACGACCCTTGAAGTGGTCACGACTCCCCATTTTGGGAAAGGGTGATGGCGGTTCCAGTATACAATATTGGGTTTAATAAAGACCTTTGCTTTAGCGGGGAGATAATCTAATCCCCGACAAAGGTCCACTGCCTTTCGAACGGATTCGAGAGGTCTTTCATATCGAACGATAGAAACCAGTCGTTTTTCCATAATAGTGGCTCTCTCACTCTCTTCCTTTAATATTTTACATTAATATCCCAAGGAGAAAACGGTGTCAAATAAAAATTACCTTTAGGAGCATTCCCTCACTGAGGGGTGGAAATAAATTTAAGCCCGAAAGGGATATTTCCGAAACCCATAGAACGCCCAACTTCCCTCTCGGGCTTATTCCTCACTTCTGAATGTGGGATTACCTTTGGGAGTCTTCCTTCACTCGGTTAGGGGGAAGGGTCTGAGAAAATCTTAGACACGTTGAAGTAAAGGGTTGATAACCTTTTTTTGAAGATTTAAAATAATCATGGATTTCCCCATCTCTTTGTGGGTGAGGTTAGAGACGATGACCCAATCAAAATTTAAGGGCTTCCGATTAACCGAAAAAGATTTAGATTTTTTAATAGAGACTGCATCTCCAGGAGTGATCGATAAACCTAAACTTAAGCAGATCCTCCGGGAGGACGAAAAATTCAGGATTTCTTTTATTGAGGACGAGAAAGTCTTTCGAAGAGTGATGGATGAAGAGGAAACTTTCTTGAGAATCTCTCCTGTTCTGTTTTTTGAGATTCTTCTTCGAAGGGTGGTAAAGGATTTTAAAGAGACAAGCTATACCCTTGAGAAAACAGGGATGACCAAGATTCCAATCTTTGATACTCGAGAAGTAGTGGAATTCCTCAGTAAAGAACACTTATTGGATTATCTGGCAGAGATGCTCTCATCCTTTACTCGAGTACAGACCTATGTGTTCACGATCCAGATAGGAGAGCATCTTTTCGAAAATATCCGATTCAACGATCTGGATATGTATAGTTTGCTCACCTTATGTGAAGGGGTTGAAAAGGAATACCGACTGGGATTCTATAAAAGGATTGCAGACCTCTGTCTCTTTATTCTTGGCATTTTTCCAGATTATGCCGAATATGATTATCGGTATCCTTTTTCAGGTCAACCCCGCCCTCAGATTTTTGGGCGGATCAGAATGAGTCCGGAGGAATATGAGAAGGAGGGTAGAAAATTCTATCGGTTAGCTGCAGAGCATCCCTCGGCCCAGGAACTCAATCTTTCGGAGATCTTCTGGACCCTTCATGAAGAGTTTTCAAAAGCGAAAAAACCTCTCAATTTCATAGCCGATCACTACCTCCGATATCAAAAACATAAATTTTTTGGATAGATTAAAAAAGAAGGAGAATTCGAATCCATGGAGAAAAAGTGGGAGGCAATGGAGGCGCTCTTCAAACCAAGGGCTGTAGCAGTCATTGGAGCTTCAGACAACCCTTTAAAACTGGGATCCCATGTGATGAGAAGTCTCGTGGAAGGAGGATATCCAGGGGGAATCTATCCGGTTAATCCTGGTAAAGAGGAGATTTCAGGAATAAAAGCCTATACCTCCCTCAGGGAAATTCAAGATCCGATTGATCTCGGGGTGATTGTCCTCCCAGCAGAACAGGTTCCCAAAATCATCCAGGAGTGTGGAGAAAAAGGCGCCAAGGCTATTGTTCTTATTACTGCAGGGTTTAAAGAGATTGAAGATCGAAAAGGAACGGAGCTTCAGAAAGAGATCTTCAGGCTTGCTGAGACCTACGGGATTAAGATCATTGGACCCAATACGTTTGGAGTGATCAATCTCCACTATCCCCTGAATGCCTCTTTTACTCCAGAGTTTTCCCAGGTTAAAAAAGGAAAGATCAGCTTGATCAGCCAGAGTGGCGGGATGTCCCATCTGATGGCTTTTCTTGCTCTAAAAGAGAATTTAGGACTGAGTAAAATTGTGGGTTTAGGAAATCGTTGTAATGTCGATTTCTGGGATATGCTTGAGTATTTGAATGAGGATCCGGAAACTCAGATCGTCGCCATGTATCTCGAAGGCGTCGACGAACCCAGAAAACTGCTCGAGGTCTCCCGAAGAATGGATAAAAGAAAACCTGTGATCGCCTATAAAGTGGGAATTTCTTCCAACAGCGATCGGGCCTCTCAGTTTCATACCGGCTCTCTCGCTGGAAAATATGAGATCTATCTGGGAGCCTTCCGACAGGCAGGAATTCTAAGTGTCCAGAGTTCAGAGGAACTTCTCGACACGGCGAAAGCCCTTTCCCTTTCTTTGTTACCAAAAGGAAATCGGGTGGCCGTGCTTTCAGGACAAGCTGGGCCAGCAATGGCAGCCTGTGATGTTTGCGAAAAGGAGGGCCTCTCTATTCCGGTATTCTCCCCTGAGACTCAAAAGAGAATTAATACCCTCCTTCCTCCGCTTGCCATTCGAACCAATCCTGTGGATATGGGGCCTGCATGGTATGATTCTAAGGCGATTCGCGGGATCGTTGAGGCGGTATTAGAAGACCGGGGGATTGATTCCATCCTCCTCTGTATGATGTATGCTTCGGCGAATCGCCCTGCTGTCGGGATGCTGGCAGACTCCTTACCCCAACTCGAAAGAGGAAAACCTATCCTTTGCTGTATTTCTGCACCCGAGGGGATTTGGGATGAAGAGATTCAAAAACTCGAAGCCTCGGGGATCCCGAACTTCCAAACCCCGGAAAGAGCGGCCAAAGCCCTGGCGAATCTTACTCAATATAAGATGACCTTTCAACGGAAGTGACTTTTTTAAATCATCTTCCTAATCGAGTCGCATTGGCTTTGATCGGGGGAATCCTTTATGGTCTCCTCACCTATTGTCTCCTCGCCTTTTTTGAGATCTCGGGACGATTCAGTCTTGCTGTGTCTGGGATTGTTTTTCTCTTCTACTTTGGTTCGAGATTGCTTCTTCTCTTTTCTGGAATCAATACCCCTTATTATTCCAGAGGAAAAGACTTAAGAAAATTCTACGAGGGAACCTCTTTTTATTCCGTAGCCCAATGGGTCGGTCGATTCTATTATTATCATGATCTTGCTCTTTTCTGTTTTCTTGTCATTCTTGGTTTGGTTTTTATCGGTAGCCTGATTCTTGATGTATTTACTCATCGACCTATCGGAAGCTCCATTCAACCCCTTTTAGATGTTCTCTCTTTTTAACCCTATTGTCATCCTTCTTGGATTCCTCAATGGAGGATAAGAAACCATTTCTGAAGGCTTAGATAATCCCTCCCTGAAGAGTGGAAATAAATTTAAGCCCGACAGGAGTATTTCCGAAATCCATAGAACGCGGATGAATGGAATATGAATAGATCCTACGAATCGATCCATCGTAGAAATGGGTTTCTTGTTAAGACAAACCAAGGTAATGATTTCTAAGTACCATTTAAGGTAACCGCACTATGGATTTCTCCAATACCCCTCTCGCTCTTATTCCTTACCCTGAGTGAGGGATTACAGGCTTAGCAAAAAATTTGTTGACATTTTTAATCCATTTTTGTTAATTTTTATTCAACTTGTTAATTTTTATTCAACAAATGATCATTTATCGAATTGCCAAAACAGTTCGGAATCTTCGCCAACAGAAAGGAATGACCCAAGAGTCATTGGCCTCTAAGATTGGTGTGAGCAAGGCCTTTATATCAAAGATTGAAAATCACACTACCACTCCCTCTATTGCGAATCTATCAAGGATTGCAAATGCGCTAGGAGTGACCATCTCTACTCTTTTCGATGAAGGGGGAAAAGAAAATCAAGACATTGTGATCGTTAGAAAGAGGGAAAGAAAAAAGATTGTGGGACCGGGTTCAGATATTGGTTTCTCTTACGAATCCCTTGCCTTTAAGAAAAAAAGTAAGATCATGGAACCTTTCATCATTAAATATCCCTCAGGTACCCATATCAAGCGGCTTTTCGACCATGAAGGAGAAGAATTCGTTTTTATTCTCAAGGGGAAGATCAAACTTATCTACGGGGATAAACAGTATATTCTTAACGAGGGAGATACAGCCTATTTTAATTCTACGATTCCCCATCGTGGAGAAAGTGTTGGAAAAAGCGAGGGAATTGGTCTCTGTATCTTGGTCTCTCCTAGGTGATCCGAGTTTAGCTAAGTCGGTAAGGACGAAACGGAATGGAAACCGAACATAAAAAATTCGACTTAATTATTATTGGAAGTGGACCAGGAGGCTATGCCTCTGCTATTCTTTCGGCACAAAAAGGGCTCTCCGTTGCCCTGATTGAAAAAAAAGATCTCGGGGGGACTTGTCTTAATCGGGGATGTATCCCCACCAAAACTCTCCTTCACGAATCTTCATTGTGGTACCTTTTTAACCGATCGGGATTGATTCAAAAAAGAGAAGAGGTCGATTCCTATTTTAAAAGAACGATGGAGAAGAAAGATTGGGCTATTCGCCAGGTGGTCTCAGGCCTTCAAAATCTTTTGGCTCGTGAGCAAATCACTCTCTTTCGTGGAGAAGCCTCTTTCCATCATCCTAAATTAGTCATTGTAAAGAGGGATGGGGAAGTGAATGAAAGATTGGAAGCCCCTCACGTTTTGATTGCTTCAGGTGCTGTTCCCAAGGAGATCGAGACCTCTAAGAGGGATGGGCAATGGATAATTGGAAGTGATGATCTCCTTCGTTTAGAAGAGGTCCCGTCCTCCTTAGCAATTATCGGTGGAGGGAGGAGGGGAGTGGAATTTGCAATCTTTTTCACCCATTTTGGGGTTCCTGTCACGCTCATTGAAAGGGAGAATCGAATCCTTCCTAAGATGGACCGAGAAATCTCTGTCCGGTATAAAGGGATCTTAACCAAAAATAAAGTAAAGGTTTTTACTGAGACAGAAGTCCTTTCAACAGAAGTCCTCGAAAAAAATAGATCGATTCTCCTCACCCTGAATCAAAAAGGAAAAAAAGAGACAGTAGAAGTTGAAAAAGTCCTGGTGGTGGCAGAAAGGAAAGGAGATATAGAGGGTCTCAATTTAACCCACGCCGAGGTCACCCTCAAAGGAGACTTCATCTCTGTGGATTCTTTTATGAAGACCTCCATGCCCAACATCTATGCCGTAGGGGATGTTGTAGGAAGGGGGTTTTATGCCCATAAGGCATTTTACGAAGGGAGGGTGGCAATCGAGAATATCATAGGTAAAGAAAGTCAGGTCAATTATCGAACCATTCCTATTTGTCTTTATGGGCATCCTGAAGCCTCCTCGGTGGGGATGACAGAGGAAGAAGCATTGAACCAGTATGGGGAAGTTCAGATAGGAAAATTTCCATTTATGGCCTGTGGTCGGGCTATTGCTGAAGGAAATCAGGAAGGGATGGTAAAAATCATCTCCGAAAAAAAGTATGGAGAGGTCTTAGGCCTTCATATTCTGGGTCCCTTGGCAACGGAGTTGATCCACTTAGGCGTCATGGCTATGAAACATGAAATTGGAGTGGAGGATCTTAAAGAGCTCATCTTTGCCCATCCCACCTTTTCGGAGGCCTTCTTTGAGGCGGGTTTGGATACCTATGGAGAGGCCCTCCATATGATGAAAGGATGATAAGAAGGGTTTTTATTGAGGCGCGAGGCTCCAGGTGAAATGAGAAGGTTATCTTATAGAGGAGATTGACGATGGCAACCACGGTGATCATGCCCAAACTTGGATTGACCATGACGGAAGGGACAATTGAACGATGGTTAAAAAAAGAGGGAGATCGTGTGCAAAAAGGGGAGCCCCTGGTAGAAATCATTACCGAGAAGATCAATTTTCAATATGAATCTCCCGCCTCAGGAATTTTAAGAAAGATTCTTCGCCATGAAGGCGAAGTCGTTCCCGTAGCTACCCCCATTGCGATCATAGCAGAAGAGGGAGAGGCCTTAACAGAGATTGAAGGCATCATGCCAGAAATTCAAGTCGAGCCTACTGCTCCTCCTCTCATTCATAAAGAAACCCAGGCGGAGAGGTCCGAGAGAATTCTTGCCTCTCCTTTGGCCAAGAAGATGGCAAAAGAAAAGGGAGTAGATCTAAGGACTCTACGAGGATCCGGTCCTCGAGGCCGAATTGTTCAAGCCGATGTCCTTAAAGCGATCGAGCATCTTAAGGAAAAAGAAGTTCCTTCTCCACCCCCTGTTCAACCCTCTTCTGGAAGACTCCTTCCTCTCAGGGGCATAAGGAAGATCATTGCTAAGAGGATGGCAGAAAGCTTTCAAAATATCCCCCATTTCTATCTCTCTGTTGAAGTGGAAATGACCGCTCTTCAGGAACTCAGGGAGCGTATCAAGGAGGAGATCGAGAGACGGTTAAACATTCGAATTACGATGACCGATCTCCTGGTCAAAATCACGGCCTCTGCCCTTAAGGATCATCCTATCATGAACTCAAAGTTTGAAGAGGACCAAATTCGTTTGATGGAAGAGATCAATATTGGCGTAGCGATCGCTCTCGAAGAGGGACTGATCGTTCCTGTTATCCACCATGCCGATAAGAAATCATTGGGAGAGATTTCGGTCGCTCTCAGAGACCTGACCCAAAGGGCGAGAGGAGGAAAGCTCTCTCTCGAAGAGGTGGAGGGAGGAACGTTCACCCTTTCCAATATGGGGATGCTCGGGATCGATCAATTTAATCCCATAATCAATCCTCCCCAGTGTTCCATTTTAGGAGTGGGAAGAACAGTCGAAAAGCCTGTGGTTAAAGGGAGAGAAATAGTGATAAAACCTATGGCTTGGCTTACCCTTTCCTCAGATCATCGAATTGTAGATGGAGCCACAGCGGCCCAATTTTTAAATGATCTCAAACGGTTAATTGAAGATCCCGTCCTTCTTTTAATTTAAAAAGGACAAAGCAACTAAGAGAGGGAGGGATGAAAGGAGATGGGTTTATGGAAAAGGACTCCAAAACATGGCTTGAACTCTATCGGCTGATGGTCAAAATCAGAAGATTTGAGACGTTGACCGGGGAGCTTTTTGCTTCAGGAAAGATTCCAGGATTTATTCATCTCTCCATTGGTCAGGAAGCCTCTTCAGTTGGAGTCTGTTCTGTATTGCGAAAGGATGATTACATCACCACCACCCATCGGGGTCACGGTCATGTGATTGCCAAGGGAGGAGACGTGAAGAAGATGTTCGCCGAATTGATGGGTCGAGAAACTGGGTATTGCAGAGGGAAGGGGGGATCGATGCATATTGCTGATTTTTCAATTGGTATCTTAGGAGCCAATGGAGTTGTGGCCGGTGGTTTCCCTATCATTGTTGGGGCTGGACTGTCTATTAAATTAAGAGGGACGGATCAGGTGGCGGTCTGTTTTTTTGGAGACGGGGCTTCCAATCGGGGACCTTTTCATGAAGCCCTGAATATGGCATCGATTTGGAAGCTACCCATTGTATTTGTTTGTGAGAATAATCAATTTGCTTCGACCACTTCGGTCCATTATTCTACCTCGGTCAAGAGCATTGCCTTAAGGGGTGAGGCCTATGGAATTCCGGGGAGGAGTTTAGATGGAAATAATGTCCTGGAAGTGAGAGAAGCCGCTATTGAGGCCGTAGAGAGAGCCCGGAAGGGAGAGGGTCCCACCCTCTTAGAAAACAGAACCTATCGACTTAGAGGCCATTTTGAAGGTGACCCTCAACGCTATCGGACTAAAGAAGAGGTGGAGAAGTTTTCCGAGAAAGATCCCATTCGTCAGTTTCAGGCCTTCCTGAAGAACCAGAAGATTCTTAACGAAAAGAGCGATCAAGAGATTTGGAATGAAATTGATCAAGAACTCCAAGAAGCCATTCGATTCGCTGAAGAGAGTCCCTTTCCTCAACCTCAGGATGCCCTTAAGGATCTCTATGTGGAAGAGGGAGAGAGCCTTATCCAGAGGAGACTTGTATGAATCTCCGGGAACTGACCAATACAGAAGCAATGGTTGAAGCCTTAAAGGAAGAGATGACAAGAGATCCATCGATCTTTATTATTGGGGAGGATCTGGTCGCTCATGGAGGAATCTTTGGACAGTTTATTGGGCTTCCCGAAGCCTTTCCAGGAAGGGTAATTGATACCCCAATCTCCGAAACGTGCATCGTAGGGGCAGGGCTTGGGGCCGCCCTCACTGGAATGAGACCTTTTGTAGATCTTCACTTTGCAGATTTTACGACCTGTGCTATGGATGAAATTGTGAACCAGGTAGCCAAGATTAGATATATGTTTGGCGGACAGGCAAAGATTCCATTAGTCATTTGGGCCCCTGATGGGGCGGGGCTGTCTGCTGCCGCTCACCATTCCCAATCCTTGGAAGCGTGGTTTATTCATACGCCAGGCCTTAAAGTGGTCTCTCCCTGCTTTCCCTATGATGTAAAAGGGTTAATCAAAACTTCTATCCGAAGTGATGATCCCATCATTTTCTTCATGCACAAAAAGATTTTTTCTCGTAAAGGTCCTGTTCCTGAAGAGGAATATGTGATCCCTTTAGGGAAGGCAGAGATCAAACATCCGGGGACAGATGTGACCATCATTACCTATTCGATCATGGTTCTTCATGCCCTTGAGGTCGCTGAGGAGATGGAAAAAGAAGGGATCCGTGTCGAGGTTTTAGATCTCAGGACCCTTTGGCCTATGGATTGGGAAAGGATCGCTGAAAGCGTGACTAAAACCCATCGGGTCATCATCGCCCATGAGGCTTGTCTTACCTGTGGATTTGGAGCCGAGATTTCTGCTCGAATCCAAGAAGAACTCTTTGATGAACTGGATGCACCCATTTTTCGAGTGGGGGCTTATCGTGTCCCTATCCCCTTTAGTCCCCCTTTGGAAAGATTCGTAATCCCAGGAAAGGAGTCCTTGAAAAAAACCATCTATAACATGTTTGGAAAGGAAATCGATTCAAAATGACCGAGCTCATTGACCCAACCTTCTATATTAAGATGTATGAGCAGATGCTCACCATTCGAAGTTTTGAAGAAAAGGCGATCGAGCTTTTTGAACATAATCTCATTCGGGGAAATATCCATCCCTGTATTGGCCAGGAAGCGGTTTCTGTGGGAGTGTGTTTGGCTCTCCGAAGAGAGGACTATATGCTGAATACCCATCGGGGTCATGGTAATTGTATCGCAAAGGGAGCTGATCTTAAAAGGATGATGGCCGAACTTCTTGGGAGATCGACGGGATATTGCAAAGGGAAGGGAGGCTCCATGCACATAGCCGATTTTGAAGGAGGGAATTTAGGAGCGAATGGCATTGTTGGGGGTGGACTGCCGATTGCTGTCGGTGCAGGAATCAGTATTCAGAATCGAGGCACCGATCAAGTGGTGGCCTGTTTTTTTGGAGACGGCGCGGTCAATCAAGGAACGTTTCATGAAAGCATGAACTTGGCAGCCATTTGGAAACTTCCTGTTATTTTTATCTGCGAAAATAATCAATATGCCCTCTCCACCCCGATTCAGGAAGCCATTTCGATTCCTAAGATCTCAGATCGAGCCCTTGCCTATGGAATCCCAGGAGTCACTATTGACGGGAATGATGTGACTGAAGTCTATATCCAAATGAGAAAGGCTGTTGAAAGGGCAAGATCGGGGAAGGGTCCTACCCTTCTGGATTGTGTAACCTATCGGTTTTATGGTCATTTTACCGGAGACCCCGGAAGGGGAATCACTTATCGCTCAAAAGAAGAGATGGAGGAGTGGTTAAGAAGATGTCCTATCAAAAGATTGAGAGAATATCTTTTCCGAGAAGGTCTTCTTTCAGAAGAAAAGGAGGAAGAGATTCAAAGCCATGTGAAAAAATCTATTGAAGAGGCAGTCCGATTTGCTCAGGAAAGCCCTTTTCCGAACCCTGAGGAGGCTACTCAGGATCTTTTCTATTAAAGGAGTGAGCCTTTGCCAGAAGTCACTTTTGTTGAATCCCTAAGAATGACACTTAAAGAGGAGATGCAACGCGATGCTTCTCTCATGTTGATGGGAGAAGATATTGGGCGGTATGGAGGTATCTTTGGAGTGACCAAAGGATTGCTCGAAGAATTTGGGCCTCATCGGGTTCGGAGTACACCTATCTCAGAATCGGCCATCATAGGTTCCGCATTAGGAGCGGCCATGACGGGTATACGTACCGTTGCTGAAATCATGTATATTGACTTCACCCCTTGTGCTATGGATCAGATTGTGAATCAGGTCGCTAAGATGCGATATATGTCCGGAGGAAAGGTTAAGGTTCCCCTGGTCATTAGAACCCAGCAAGGGGGTGGGAGGGGAAATGCAGCCCAACATTCTCAGAGTCTTGAGGCCCTGTTTTTTCATATCCCCGGGCTAAAAATTGTGGTCCCCTCGACTCCCTATGATGCGAGAGGCCTGCTAAAAAGTGCTATTCGAGATGATAATCCTGTGATATTTATTGAACATAAACTCCTCTATGCCACAAAGGGGCCTATTCCTGATGGGGAATATCTTATCCCTTTTGGTCAAGCCGATATCAAAAGAGAAGGGAAGGATGTGACGATCCTCTCGTTTTCTTATATGGTCTTGAAGGCTCTAAAGGCAGCCCAGTACCTTGCAGGGGAAGGAATTGAAACAGAAGTGATTGACCTCAGAACCCTCGTTCCCTTGGATCTGGAGACGATCCTTCGGTCTGTCCGGAAGACAAATCGAGTGGTCATCGTTCATGAGGGATGTCGAAGAGGCGGCATAGGTGCAGAAATTGCCTGTTGTATCCAGGAAGAGGCCTTTGACTATCTCGATGCCCCTATAGAGAGAATTGGGGCGCTTAATGTTCCCATTCCTTATTCTGAGCCCTTGGAGAATGCTGTGATTCCTAAGGAAGAGGATATTATCCGGGGAGTAAAGAAACTTTTATATCAGACTTAAAAGGGGGTTGTGCTGAAAGCTAAAGCGATGGTTCTGATCGAGCCTGGACGATTGGAGATTCAAGAATTCGAGTTGAGGTCTCCAGGTTCTAAAGAGATATTAATTAAAACAAGAGTCACCTCTGTTTGTTCTACTGATGTTAAGGTATTTCATGGACAAGTCACCTCAGCTCGTTACCCAATTATTATGGGACATGAGTTCACAGGTGAGATTGTGGAGATCGGACGGGAAGCAAGGGAAAAATATTCTTTAGAGGTTGGAGACCGAGTCACTCCAGAACCTTACATCCCGTGCGGGCACTGTGAATGGTGTAGAACTAATCACCATTATCATAATTGTCCCACCGTTGGCCTTTATGGAATTTCCCTACCCTGCAGTCAGCCCCCCTATCTCCTTGGAGGCTATTCAGAATATGTTTATCTAATAGAAGGAACCCTTCTTCACAGGTTAGCACCAGAGGCATCAGACTTGGCGGGAAGCCTTTCCTCGGTTGTGGGTAACGGGGTAAGATGGGTCAAAACCTTAGGGCAGATGAGCTTTGGTCAATCCTTGGTGATCAGTGGAGCCGGTTCTCAAGGCCTATGTACCCTTGCTGCGGCCCGTGAGGCAGGTGTAAGGCCCATCGTGATGCTTGGTCTTTCTTCTGATTCTGCCCGATTTGAGCTGGCCAAAGAAATGGGGGTTGACTATACAGTGGAAGTAGACAAAGAGGATCCATTAAAAGTAGTCCCTGAATTGATTGGAGGAGACCCCGATGTGGTGATTGAGACCTCCGGTGTTCCTGAAGCCATCCAAACCGCAATTCGACTGGTTCGTCGTTCTGGACGAGTGGTCTCGATTGGTCTATCGGGAGGTAAACAGACTCCAATTAATTTTGACGATCTGGTATGGCGGGATATCAGCATCGTGTGCGGCAAGGGTCAGGCAGGGAATGTGGTTGATGCAATGCGGCTCATCCATTCTGGTAAATACCCCTTTGATAAGATCAACAATTATCATTATCGGTTATCAGAGTTAGAACAGGCCTTAATGGATACTGAAAGGCCACCAGCCAATTTCATCAAGGGGGCCATCGTGTTTGATGGATAGGTTTAAAAAGAAGGGAGGTGATGAAAGAAGAGGATTGAGTGGAAGAAAGCGTAGAGAAGGAAAGTCAAAATGTTTTGGACAAAAAAGAATGGGAAAGGAGGATCAATATGAGAAGGTGTTTTATAGTTTTTATCGTATCGGTAGCTCTTTCATTCGCCATCCTTGCTGAGCCGAGTCAAGCTCAACAGGTGAAATGGAAGGGCCAAAGTTGTTTCCCTCTTAATAACCCGTTGGGTAAACTAACGATCGCTCTATGGAAAGAGAATGTTGAAAAAATGAGTGGAGGAAGAATGGCCATCCAGCTCCATGACGCCGGAGAAGTGACTCCCCCAACTAAAATCTATGATGCTGTTCGTGATGGGCTCCTCGATTTTGGACTCAACACTCCCGCATGGCAAAAGGGCAAATATCCAGCGGGAGACCTTTATTATACCCTTCCAGGAGGTGTTCTGGAATTTAATGACCTCATTATATGGATGTACGGGGGTGGAGGGAAAGAGTTGATGCAAGAGATGTATAAGGAAGAGGTTATCGTTTTTCCATTGGGATTGACCCCTCCTGAGGAAGTTTGGTCTAAAAAGCCAATTAAAAGCTTAGCGGATATTAAAGGAATGAAAATCCGAGCCGCGGGCCTCAGTATGGAACTCTGGGAAAAGTTGGGTGCTTCAGTGGTTTTACTTGCAGCAGGAGAAGTTTTGCCTGCTTTACAAAGAGGATTGATTGATGGCGTGGAATTCTTAGAGGCGTCAGCGGACTATACACTTGGCCTTCATGAGGTCTGTAAATATCGATTTGGCCCTCCCGTTCATATGTCAAATAATATATTCCAATTAATGATCAAAACGAAATCCTGGAAGGAATTGCCGGCTGACCTTAAAGCCATCGTGGAGGGAGCAGCTATGGCAGCCACTTTTCAGGGGTATACTAAATGGTGGATAGAAACAATTGAATTTGATAAGAAGATCAGGGATTATGGAGTGGTTACAACAAAACTGTCACCAAAAGATCAGGCAAAAACCAGGGAACTCACGATGCAGATTCTTGATGAAAAATCAAAGCAAGACCCCTATTTTGCTAAGGTTTGGAAGTCCCAGAGAGAATTTATTCAAAAATATAAACCCTATTATGACTTCACTAAATTTGATTAAATCTTTTTCCTCCCCTGCTCTTCTCTCCAAACATAAAAAAGAAGGGCAGGGGAGGAAAACAAATCGGATAGGAGCATTCCCATGAGAGTTATTAAATTCATTGACCAGATCAGCGAATGGGTTGGAAGAATCTCTGCCTGGATTATTATTCCTCTTACGCTGGTAGTGATCTATGAGGTGATTCTGAGACATTTTTTTAATGCCCCTACGGGTTGGGGATATGATACATTATGGATGCTTTATAGCGCTCAATTCATGTTAGGAGGAGCCTATACCCTTCTTAAAAGAAGTCATGTGAGAATAGATATCATCTATAACACATTATCTTTTAGAGGGAAGGTTATTTTCGATATCATTATCTATTCTGGAGTTTTTTTATTTATCACGATCTTATTTACTTGGGCAGGGATAAGGTTTGCTTCCGAAGCATGGGCTACCAATGAAAAACTCTCTACCACAAATTGGTTTTTCCCCTCGGGTCCAATCAAAACGGTCATTCCTGTTTCATTTTTTCTTTTAACCCTTCAATCGCTCGCTGAGCTTCTTCGAAATATTTCAATCCTTCTAAAGGAGAAAAAAGGATGAGTGGTGATCAGCTCGCTGCAGTGATTATGTTTATATTTCTCTTGGCTATGATCATTTGTGGAGTCCATCTTGCTTTTTCTTTGATGTTTGTGGGGTTAGTTTTTGGCCTAATCTTTCAAGGGTTTTCGATTTTCCCTATGTCCATGCTGCAGATTTTCGATGTGATGGAAAGTGAAATTCTTATAGCGGTTCCATTATTTGTTTTTATGGGGACCATTCTGGAGAAAAGTGGCGTTGCCGAAAAGGTATATCAAAGTCTTTATGAACTTTTTGGTCCGGTGAGAGGCGGTCTGGCTATCGCGACGATTGTGACCTGTACTATTTTTGCTGCCTGTACAGGTGTCATCGCTGCCACTGTGACGACCATGACACTACTGGCTATCCCATCCATGCTCAAACGCAAATATGACAAAGGATTAGCTACGGGGGTCGTCTGCGCAGGAGGAAGTTTAGGAATTCTGATCCCCCCCAGCGTAATGTTAGTGATGTATGGGCCTTTGGCAAATCTTTCGGTGGCAAAGCTCTTTGCAGCCGCCCTTTTCCCCGGACTTCTTCTCTCGGCATTATATTTGGCCTATATTCTTTTTCGTACTTGGATCCAACCTGAATCAGCTCCTGCCATTTCTCCTGATGAAAGGCCTCCCATCGGTTTGAAATTATTTAAAAAAACGGCTATTCATATTGCCCCTTCATTTATCCTTATTGTCGCTGTTTTAGGTTCAATCATCGCAGGGATTGCCTCTCCTACCGAAGCCTCAGGAGTAGGAGCATTTTGTGCATTGATTCTCGCTGGTTTTTATCGAAAACTTACATTTCAATATGTCAAGGAAGCAGCCCATACGACTCTTATTGTTACTGCTATGGTATTTTTCATTATCATCGGGGCTGGAATATTTAACGCTGTCTTTATTTTTTTAGGGGGAGGCGAAGTGGTTAAAAACGCACTCATGGGCCTTCCTTTTGGGAAATGGTTCATTTTGGCCACAATGATGTTTATCCTTTTTATTGGAGGTTTCTTTATCTCTTGGCAAGGGCTTCTTTATATGTTGATTCCTATCTTTTTGCCTGTAGTTTCGGCCTTAGGTTTCGATCAATTATGGTTTGGATTATTGGTTTGTGTCAATTTACAAATGTCTTTTCTTACTCCCCCCTTTGCTTATGCCATCTTCTTTGTGAAAGGAGCAGCTCCCCCTGAGATTACCACATGGGATATTTACCGTGGGGTAATTCCTTTTGTGATCCTTCAGGCAATTGGACTTTTCATTTGTATCATCTATCCAGAGATCATTCTGTGGTTTCCTCGTGTGACTCTTGGGGCTGGTGGGAGATAATCACATTGCTTGAATTGAACAAGAGGTGGAGAGGATGGGAAAACGTTTAAAAGATAAAATAGCCCTGATCACTGGGGCAGGGTCAGTGGGGCCAGGTTGGGGAAACGGTAAGGCTACGGCTGTACTTTTTGCAAGAGAAGGAGCAAAGATTTTTGCTGTGGATGTTAACCTCGCGGCAGCCGAGGAGACCAAATCAATTATCGAGAGCGAAGGAGGAATCTGTTCGGTCATGAAAGTCGATGTATCCTGCTCGGAGGATGTCAAAGCAATGGTCGATGAATGTATAACTACCTATGGTCGAATCGATATCCTCCACAATAACGTTGGAATCGTGGTACTTGGTGGATTGGAAGAGACCAGTGAGGAAACGTGGGATCGGGTTATGGCGGTTAACCTCAAGAGTATGTTTCTCACCTGTAAATATACAATTCCCCATATGGAGAAACAGGGGGGAGGAGTCATTATCAACATCTCCTCAGTGGCTGCGATCCGATATACGGGGATCCCTTATATCACTTACTATGCGAGCAAGGCGGGAATACTTGGATTAACCCGGGCTATAGCCTTACAGTATGCGGCTAAAAATATCCGGGCCAACTGTATTCTTCCAGGATTGATGAATACCCCATTGGTGTATGAATCCATAAAGGGCTGTTACGAAGATATAGAGAAGATGATTGAGGCACGAAATAAACAATGCCCCACAGGCAAAATGGGGGAGGCTTGGGATGTAGCCCATGCGGCTTTGTTCCTTGCCTCTGATGAGGCCAAATATATTACCGGTATCGAGCTCATTGTTGACGGAGGCCTCACCAGTAAATATGTTTAATTTAAAGGATGAAATTGAGGATGAACTATTTCTGTTGGTCTTTTCTTCTCGTTAACCGCAGTCGGAATAACCACAGAGACACTTGACACATCCTTCCTCGAAGAGGAGGGGTCCTCCACACTCAGGGCATGCTCCCCTCTGAAAGATTGGATTTGATTTACCAAAGAGGAGGAGTTTTTGTTCAACCCTCGCCTCCTTGACCTCAACCTTAGCCTTATTTTTTTCTCTCAGATGCCATTCAATCGCTTTTGCAATGGCATCGGAGCAAGAGAGAATCCTGCCTTCCTGTGACCAGACCGGCATATGGCAACTGATCCCTTTTAGCTGTCGAACGATCTCCGTAGCGTCTATTCCCGATCGGAGAGCCAGGGAGACCAGACGACCGATGGCTTCAGATTGGGAAGCTGCACAACCTCCAGCTTTTCCGATCTGATTGAAGATTTCAAAAAGCCTTCCCTCTTCATCCTCGTTGACCGTAACGTAAAGATTTCCACAACCCGTTTTAATCTTCCGGGTAGAGCCATGCATCACATCCCCACGAGCTCGTGGTCTTCGTTCCTTTTTAAACCCATCCATCTTTTCTTCTTCACCTTCTCTCGATGGGATTCCTTTATAAAGGACCTGTTCTTCTCGACTTCGATCCCGATAGATGGTCACCCCCTTACATCCTAATTCATAGGCCAGGAGATAGACCTTGGCGATATCGTCCATCGTGGCGTCATGGGGAAAATTGACGGTCTTGGAGACGGCATTGTCGGTATATTTCTGGAAGGCGGCCTGCATTCGAACATGATCCTCCGGAGAGATCTCATGGGCAGTCACAAAGAGCCGCTTTGCCTTTTCTGGGACCTCTGGAAGATCTTTTAATGAACCGACCTCGAGAATCTTCTTCATCACCTCTTCGGAATAGAACCCTTCAGCTCTGGCCACCTGTTCAAAAAATGGATTGATTTCTAAAAGCTTCTTTCCATCAAGGACATGTCTGACAAATACGAGGGCAAAAAGCGGTTCGATGCCGGATGAGGTACCAGCAATTATGGATATGGTTCCGGCTGGAGCAATGGTGGTGATGGTGGCGTTTCTCATGGCCTCCCATTTTCCTTTCAAAGTACTTTTCTCAAAATTGGGAAAAGACCCCCTTTGGAGGGCCAATCGATAAGAGGCCTGACGACCCTTCTCCTGAATGAAGGCCATGATCCGTTCTCCAAGTTCGAAAGCCATTGGGTGATTATAGGGGATTCCTAATTGAATAAGAAGGTCTGCAAAACCCATGACTCCCAGGCCAATCTTTCGATTGGCCTTCGTCATCGTCTCGATTTGAGGAAGGGTGTAGCGATTCATATCGATCACATTATCTAAAAAATGGATGGCCCGTTCCGTTACGGAACCCAATTTTTCCCAATCGATCTCCCCGTTCTTTGCCATATGGGAAAGATTGATGGATCCAAGGTTACAGGATTCATAGGGGAGGAGGGGTTGCTCCCCGCAGGGATTCGTACTTTCGATCTCTCCCAGATGAGGAGTGGGATTGTCTCGATTGATTCGATCGATGAAGATGATCCCCGGATCGCCGTTCTTCCACGCATAATAGACTATCTTTTCAAAGACCTCTCGAGCCGGCAGACGACTTACGATTTCCTTAGTTCTTGGATTTCTGAGAGGATAATCCCTTCCCTTCTCTACCGCTTCCATAAACTCATCCGTTGCGGCCACAGAGATGTTGAAATTATTGAACCGGTGATCTTTATCTTTACATTGAATAAATTCAAGGATATCAGGATGATCTACCCGGAGGATTCCCATATTAGCTCCTCTTCGGGTTCCACCCTGCTTGATCGTTTCGGTGGCTGCATCAAAGACACTCATGAATGAAACCGGACCACTGGAGACCCCTTTCGTTGAACCTACGACGTCATTCTTAGGCCTAAGCCTTGAGAATGAGAATCCAGTTCCACCTCCACTCTTCTGAATCAGAGCCATATGTTTGACGGCGTCAAAAATCTCTTCCATGGAGTCCCCAACAGGGAGGACAAAACAGGCAGAGAGTTGTTGGAGTTCCCTCCCTGCATTCATCAGGGTTGGAGAATTAGGAAGAAAATCCAGGGAGGCCATTAATTGAAAAAACTCTTCTTCAAGGGAGGGGAGATCTGCTTTAGGATTATAAAGTTGATCTGCTGAGGCGATATTCCTTGCGACCCGGCGGAAAAGTTCCTCCGGGGTTTCGACGATATTTCCTTGAAGATCTTTTTTGAGGTATCGCTTCTCGAGGACGGCTAAGGCATTTGAGGTGAGAGGAGCCAAACTCATTTTTTTCCTCCAGAGTACTAAATATGGATATCAATTTTTAAGGTTAGCACAATATTTTGTGAAGTCAAGAGAGGCAAATTTATCCTACTGGGGAGATAAATTTGCGGATATATCGATCCATGTATTCTTGAGGCAGGTTTGAATCGAAAAGGCCTCTCATGATTCTCTCCCTATATTCCTTTTTGGGCTGACCTTCCTCTTCGGTAGAATCTACATATGCTAAACACTTAAGAATGTGTCCTTCGAACTCCACTTCCACTGTTTCTTTACGATAACCCGCTTCCTCGATTTCCCAATAATCCAAGGTATGTTCATCCGATTCGGATATCTCATAGATGACTCCATGAACCTCATCTGTCTTGGATTGAATAATATTGGCATATCCCCGTTTCGAAATAATCCAGCGATACCCTTTCAAGATTCCTTTTCCAATAACTCGATGCTCAGGGCACCGATCTTCCATTTGCTTTCGCCACAAATTCGACCCATAGGCAAAGTAAAGTTTCATTTTTCGTTTTCCTCCTTTAATCCACCCCCAACCCCTTTAAATACCTCACAAATCAAATGTCTTCTCTTAAAGTTTTGTGGGTACACTCCACTTAACTGCCTCATGGCCTTTGAATGATTCCCATCAGGAAAGATTCCTATCATTATTGAGCAGAGAATGTCAAAATTAAATGGATAATGGCCAAATTATTTTTCATGGTGACCCCTCACTGAAGGGTGGAAATAAATTTAAGCCCGACAGGAGTATTTCCGAAACCCATAGAACGCGGATGGATTTCTACACCTTCCCTTCTCGGGCTTATTCCCCACTTCTTAATGAGGGATTACGAGGAGATAAAAAAATGG
>JBBIMX010000051.1:0-19390 GCA_037444165.1 Deltaproteobacteria bacterium
TTAATCCATTCAGGTTTAGCCTTATAAAGTTCGGCTTCTTCTGGGATCTTTTTTTCTAACATGAGCTTTGCCTCTTCTAATTGGGCCTTTACCTGATCCATTTCTATCTTCACCTGGTCTCTCTGCTGGCGAAGGATATTTCTTTGTCCTGTCCTTCTTGATTCATTATATTTTTCTGTCAATTCGTTATATTTTTGACGTAATTCCTCTAACCTGTCCTGTGCCAGCTTCATCTTATTCTTCCACTCTTCGACCCGACTCTTCCAATATTCCTCCCCTCTCCCCAATTGGTCTTTATAATTATCTTTTTTCTTTTCTGTTAGATCTTCTTTTCTCCCTTCTTCATAGGGAAGGCCCATTTTTTCTATTTTTGAACGGTATTTCTCTGGGATGGAATTAGGATCATCAGAAAAATGGATTCCCCCTTTTTCATCAACCCATTTATAGACCTCAGAAAAAGAGGGGTATGGGAAAAATAAGATAAAAGGGATAAAAAAAATTAAAAATAGTTTCATAATTTAATTAAAAGCAAATCTTATGCCAATATTGATTTTAAATCTTTTATCAATTATAATAATAATGACCAGTACATCATACCATATCACCTCCTTGTTCACCCCCTTATGATGTACTGGTTGGGATCAGTTATTGCCCTCCTCTAACTGATCCCTTTTATTTTTTTAATAATTTCAAATTGTTTTTATTTTTTCCACATTTTTTGTGAATACCTTGTTGAAAACCCACCAAATTTCCTCGCAGAATCCTTTATTCTTCTTTTTTTTAAACAGATTGCTCAATTTTTAGGCATTGAAAATATTAATATTTTCAATTAGTTAGTTTGAAAATGATTTTTACCCCTCACCCCCCCTTCCCTCCATCACCTTTAATACCCATCACAATCTCCGAAGGAAAACCAATCTGGGAGATAAATTCCCTTTTTAAAACTTGAAATCCTACCTTTTGAAGAAAGGGCTTGGAAATAACCCCCCTGCAACCGGCTATTAAGGGAAGTTTTAATTTATAAATCTCCTCGTAAATTTTATTTATCCTTCTTTCACCTTTTGTCATATTAACGAGGATCAGTCTTCCTCCATTCCTGAGCACCCTTTTAAATTCTTGAAGGACAGGTATGAAATCTTCTACTGGCAAGATATCTAACAGATACTGACTGATGAGGATATCGAAAGAATTATTTTCGAAAGGAAGATTTCGACAATCACAGAGATGGAGTTTAAAATTTCGACTTCTCAACTTAAGTAGTCTTTGTCTCGCCTTTTCCAGCATTTTAGGGGAGATATCTACCCCTTCTACCCATCCATTCGGGTTTCTCTTGACTATCTCCATCAGATTTAGGCCCGTGCCTATCGCTACTTCAAGGACTTTTTCTCCGTCTTGAAGATTCATCATTTCGAGGGCTTTTCTGCGGGCCTTTGATTCCATCAATAGTGCAAAAATGTCATAAATCGGAGCAATCCAATTATATTTTCTTATAAGCTCTTCATGGTTGTATCTTGATTTTAAAATCTTTTCCTCAAGGGGTTCCATTGTCAGCTCTTTGTTAAATCTATTTCATTTGAAGTTAAATTATAAAATTTAAGTCCATCAAGTCAAGAAATTTTTTGACTGTTGGAGTAATCTATCACTCAGAGAGGAGGATAAGTCCGAGAGGGATATTGGAGAAATCCATCCACGTTTTATGGGTTTCGGAAAAACTCCTGTAAGGCTTAAAATGATCCCACCTTTCAGTGAAAGGTTATGTGATGGATTCCATCAATATTGCTTTTTCTTTTCTTTTAAACCATAATTTTTTATCAACTTGGGAGGGTTTTATGAGAAGACTAATTGATCTCAGAAGTGATACCGTCACCAAACCGACTGAGGCCATGAGAAAAGCGATGGCCGAGGCAGAGGTTGGAGACGATGTTTATGGGGAGGACCCTACCGTCAATAGACTTCAAGAGAAGGTTGCCCAACTCCTTGGCAAAGAAGCTTCCCTTTTTGTTCCTTCTGGAACAATGGCCAATCAACTGGCCATCAAATCTCAAACCCAACCAGGGGACGAGGTCATCATTGAGGCGACTTCCCATCCTTTCAACTTCGAAGGAGGGGCTGGGGGAGCCCTTTCTGGTATCCAGTTCTATTGTATTAAGGGGGATCGAGGCATTCTTAAAGCCTCTCAAATCGAAGAAGCCATCCGTCCTAATGACCATCATTATCCTGTGACTCGTTTAATCTGTCTCGAAAATACCCATAACCGAGGAGGAGGAACGATCTTTCCCATTGAAGAGATAAAGGCGATCTCTCGATTGGCGAAAGAGAGAGGGCTCTTGGTCCATCTCGATGGGGCAAGACTCTGGAACGCTTCCGTGGCCAGTGGGATTCCCCTTCATGAATATGCTAAATGGGCAGACTCTGTTTCGGTCTGTCTTTCCAAGGGGCTTGGAGCACCCATAGGTTCACTCATCGCGGGCTCAAAAGAACTCATCCATCGAGTCCATCGGTTTAGAAAGATGTTCGGGGGAGGAATGCGGCAAGTGGGAATCCTTGCTGCCGCTGGTCTCTATGCGATTGAACACCATATCGATCGTTTAAGAGAAGATCATGAGAATGCTAAAAGGCTGGCTCAGGGATTGTCAGAATTGAAAGGAGTGATCATTCATCCTGAACAGGTAGAAACGAATATCGTGATTTTTGAGATAGAAGACCCAACCATGAATGCTTTCCATCTTACGGAGGAGATGAAGAGATTTGGAGTGCTCATCCATGCCATAGGAAAAACAATGATTCGTCTGGTGACCCATCTTGATGTGACCCGGGAGGATATCGAGGTAACCTTAGACACCTTCGAAAGGGTTTTGGGGAGGAAATAATGGAAGCGAAATTTGAGCCCATCATCGTCTTTGTCACCTGTGGCTCTGAGGAGGAGGCTTACAGAATCTCAAAAGCGTTGGTCGAAGAATATCTGGCTGCCTGTGTCAATATCCTCTCTCCCATTCGATCGATCTATCGATGGGAGGGAAAGGTCTGGGATGAAAAGGAATGGCTCCTTATCATTAAGACTCAGAAGAAACACTTCGAAGAAATGGAGCAGAGAATTAAATCTCTCCACTCTTATTCTGTTCCTGAAATTGTCGGCTTACCGATCGAGAAAGGATATGCCCCATACTTAGACTGGCTCTTAGAGAATACCTTTATCTCCTGAAGTAAAGATTGCGAGAGATTGGTTGTGGCTTCGCACTCCGATTAAACAAGATCGGGTTTTTTGAGATGAAAATCGGTATGCTTTTCAAAAGCGTAGGCCACTCTCAGAAGCATTCCCTCATCAAAGTGTCTTCCCATCAGCTGAAGGCCGATGGGAAGTCCCTCCTGGCTGAATCCACAGGGGATCGAAATAGCAGGGATTCCTGCGAGATTGACAGGGATGGTATGAATATCTGAAAGATACATCTGAAGGGGATCGTTGACTTTCTCTCCTATCCGGAAGGCTGGGGTGGGGGCCGTGGGAGAGAGAATCACATCCACCTTTCGAAAGGCCTCTTCAAAATCGCTCCGAATGAGCGTCCTCACCTGAGAAGCCTTTCGATAATAGGCGTCATAATATCCCGCAGATAAAACATAAGTCCCCAAGAGGATCCTTCGTTTCACCTCCTGTCCAAACCCCTGAGCTCGAGTCAGCATATACATCTCTAAAAGATCCTCATATTCTTTGCAGCGGAGACCATACTTGACCCCGTCATATCGGGCAAGATTAGAACTCGCTTCTGCGGTACAGATAATGTAATATACAGCCACCGCATACTCTGTATGAGGTAATGAGATTTCTTCAATCTCTGCTCCCAAGGACCGATAGAGTTCAATCGCCTCTCGGACCGCCTTTTCCACCTCGGGATCCATTCCCTCGATAAAGTATTCTTTTGGAATCCCAATCCGAATCCCCTTTACCTCTTGAATCAAGAACTCTCTATAATTTGGAACTTCCCGAGGGACAGAGGTGGAATCTAATGGATCATAGCCACTGATAGTCTTCATCATAATGGCACAGTCAGTGACATCCTTTGTAATTGGGCCGATCTGATCCAGGGAAGAGGCAAAGGCGACTAAACCATATCTTGAGACCCGTCCATAGGTGGGTTTCATTCCGACAACCCCACAACAAGAAGCAGGTTGACGAATGGAGCCCCCTGTATCTGTACCGAGAGCGGCGATACATTCATCCGCAGCCACCGCAGCGGCCGAACCACCGCTGGAACCCCCTGGAATCCGATCGAGGTTCCATGGATTTCGAGTGATCTGAAACCCTGAGTTCTCTGTAGATGAGCCCATCGCAAATTCATCCATATTCAGTTTCCCTAAAAAAACGGCCCCCTCCTCTTTTAACTTCCGGACGACGGTAGCATCATAAAAAGGAACGTAATTGGCTAAGATCTTTGAGGCGCACGTGGTTCGAATTCCCTTGGTACAGAGGATATCTTTGAGGGCTATAGGAATTCCGGCCAGATCCCCGATCTCTTCTCCATGACGAATCTTCTCGTCTATCCGTTCTGCCTGCTGAAATGCCTCCTCCTCTGTCAATAAAAGATAAGCCTGAGTCTTTCGGTCCACTTCTTTGATCCGACGAAACAAGGCCTCGGTAATTTCCCGTGAGGATACCTCCTTTTTCATTAAAAGTTCATGGAGTTCGTGGATGGTGAGTTGAGATAGGTCCATTTTCAGATCAATTTCAGAATCATTCTATAATTCTTGGGACTTTGAAATGTCCATCTTCCTGAGAGGGAGCAAGGTCCAATACCTCTTCTCGCGGCATGGAAGGCCGAACCTCGTCTTCTCGAAAAACATTAAAAATAGGAATGGCATGAGAAGTAGGTTCAATCCCCTGGGTATCCAGACGATTCAATTGTTCCATATAGATCAAGACCTGCTCTAATTGATTTCCAAAAATGACTTTCTCTTCTTCTGTGAGTTTAATTCGGGCGAGTCTTGCTACCTTTTCGATATCCATTCTCATCCGAAAAATCTCCTTATCCTAAGGCCTCCTGAACCCTTCTTAAATTTTCCTCTAACTTTGACTTGAGGAGCTGGTAATCGGCCACTTTTGACTTTTCCTCCGAGACGACCTCAGGAGGAGCCTTTGCAAGAAACTGTTCGTTGGAGAGTTTTCTACTGACAAAGGCGATCTCTTTTTCAACCTTGGCAATCTCTTTCTGGAGCCTTCTCTTTTCAGATTCCATTCGGGAGGGATCCATCGGGATAAATATCTCTGCCTCTTGAACCTGAACAAAGGCACTACAAGGAGGTCTCCTCAAATCCTTTCCAATCCTCAATTCTTTGACCCTGGCCAGAGCCTCAATGAAGATCTGGTTTCTCTGAACCCTCTCCTCTATCTTCGCCTCCTCTTCCGTCCTCAGCAGAACGTCAATCCTTTCCCCGGGAGGGAGATTCATTTCCCCTCGAACATTTCGGAGGGCGGTAATCACTTCGATCACCCATTCCATTTCTCTCATCCATGGTCCTTCATCGAATCGATCTTCGGGCTCAGGATAGGGTGCTACCATGATGGATTCTTTGGGTTTTCTTACCAAAAGCCTTTGCCAGAGTTCTTCTGTTACAAAAGGCATAAAGGGATGAAGTAATCTTAGAAGAATATCTAAGGTCTCAAAAAGATTCTTCTGGGTAAGGATCTTTCTCTTTTCGTCTGAGGTTTGATAAAGATAGGGTTTCACCAATTCAAGGTACCAGTCACAGTATTCATGCCAGGTAAACTGGTAAAGAAGGTGGGTTGCCTCGTTAAATTTATACTCTTCGAGAGCCTGTCGTACCCCTCGGATGGTTCGATTCAGTCTCGCTCGAATCCATCGATCAGGAAGACTGTATTCTTCCGGAGGATAAATTTTAAAGATCTCTTCTGGATCAAACTCTTCCAGATTCATCAGGACAAAACGTGAAGCATTCCATATCTTGTTCACAAAATGTCGATACCCCTCGGTTCTTGCTTCTGAAAGTTTTATATCACTTCCAGGCATGGTGAGGGCGGCCAGGGTGAATCGAAGGGCATCCGCTCCATAACGTTGGATTAAATCCAAGGGGTCGAGGACATTTCCTCTTGTCTTTGAATATTTTTCTCCTCTCTCATCTCTCACCAGTCCGTGAATGTAGACATCCCTAAACGGGACATCTCCCATGAATTTGATTCCCATCATCATCATTCTGGCTACCCAGAAGAAGAGAATATCAAATCCGGTCACTAAGACCGAAGTAGGATAAAAGACTTTTAATTCCGGTGTCTCTTCAGGCCATCCCATGGTGGAGAAGGGCCAAAGGGCAGAGCTGAACCAGGTATCCAGGACATCGGTCTCAGCCCTCAAAGCCGTTGAACCACATTTCAGGCAGGAAGGGGGCTCCTTTTTACCGACCATGGTCTCTCCACAGGACTGGCAGTACCAAGCAGGAATTCGGTGCCCCCACCATATCTGCCTTGAGATGCACCAATCCTTTATATTCTCCATCCATTCAAAGTAGGTTTTTTCCCATAGGGATGGAATGATTCGAGTGCGACCTCTCCTGACCGCTTCGATGGCTGGCTCAGCCAAAGGTTTCATCCTGACAAACCATTGAAGGGACAAATTGGGCTCTACGATAGTCTTGCACCGATAACAGTGACCTACTTTGTGAGAATAATCTTCCACTTTGAGAAGAAGACCTTCTCGTTCAAGATCTTCAAGAATCTTTTTTCGGCATTCAAAGCGGTCCATTCCTCGATAAGGGCCTGCCTCCTCCTTCATTCGACCCTCTTCATCAATGACCTTGATCTGAGGAAGACCGTGTTTCAATCCGATCTCAAAATCATTGAAGTCATGGGCGGGAGTGATTTTAAGGCACCCTGTCCCGAATTCCCTATCTACATAGGGATCAGCAATGACCGGGATGGCTCTTCCCAATATTGGGAGAAGGACCGTCTCTCCAATAAAAGAACGATACCGATCATCTTCGGGATGGACGGCAACGGCCGTATCCCCTAGAAGGGTTTCTGGCCTGGTCGTAGCGACCACCAGGAAGCGATCTTTTCCCTGAAATAAGTACTTCAGATAATAGAGTTTTCCTGGGAGTTCTTGATGTTCTACTTCTAAATCGGAGAGGGCCGTCTGGCATCGAGGGCACCAATTAATGATATAATGACTTCGATAGATAAGACCTTCATGGTAAAGGCGGATGAAGACTTCCTTGACCGCCTCCGAAAGTCCTTCATCCATGGTGAATCGCTCTCGACTCCAATCACAGGATGCCCCTAACTTTTTTAACTGATTGATGATCGTGCCACCGGATTGCTCCTTCCATTTCCAGACTCGCTCGATAAATTTCTCTCTTCCCAGACGATGGCGATCCATCCCCTCCTCGAGAAGCTGTTTTTCGACCACATTCTGAGTGGCAATCCCGGCATGATCTGTTCCTGGCATCCAGAGGACATTAAATCCTTCCATTCTCTTAAAACGGATGAGGATGTCCTGCAGGGTATTATTCAGGGCGTGACCGATGTGGAGCACACCTGTCACATTGGGAGGGGGGATAACAATGGAGTAGGGTTTTCGATCTGAAAAGGGATCTGCCCTAAAGAAGTCTCCTTCCATCCAGTACCGATACCATTTTTCTTCCACAGGATGGGGGTCGTAAGATTTGTCCAGGATTTTTGAACCCATTGCTGCAATCTTCTTCCTCCTATTTTGTTTCTTCTTTTTCGAGTCGCTTTATCTCTTCCTGGATGGCCTTTTCTGCAATTTCTGGAACGACTTCTCTGACCATCCTTTCGATCCGTTCAAGGGTTAGGGTGAGAAGATGTTGGGTCATTTCGGGAATAATCTTCGTCATAAAATCCTGCATCATCTCTCCAACCCCTTTGGCCACAATCTCCTCTATCCTTTTCTCAACCGATAATAAAGGTGAAGGAAGTTCTTCTTCTAATATCTTTTTGGCGGGGAGCTCTTCTCCTATTGGAATAAGCTCCTTTTCGACCTCCTCTTCTATCGGAAAGGGCTCGGCCCGAGCCTCTTCGACCATTGGCGGAGGAACTTCGATGAGAGGTTCCTTCTCAACAGGTTCAAAGATTTCTTCTTCTTCGAGCTTTTCCGCTTTTATCTCCTCCTGAACCTCCACCACTCCTTCCTCCAACTTCTCAAGTTCTTCCTCTAATTCTTCTAAAAAGGCCTCTGGGAATTCCTCCTCCGAGAGTTCTTCAAGCTCCATCTCAGGAACGGTTTTTTCAGGGATGATTTCGACCGAAGATGGAGCTTCTTTTAGGGTTTCGGTGAGCTCTATCCCTTTTTCTTTCCTTTCCACTTCCTGGGCAGCCCACTCTTTCTCGATCAAGGGCTCAAGTCTTTCTACCTTCTCGAGAATCTCTTCAAGTTCAATCTTCTCAAAGAATTCCTCCTCTGAGGTTTTTTCCTCTTCTCCCTCCCCCCTTTCTACCCACTCCTCTTTCTCCCTTAATTCCCTCTTCTCTTCATGCTCAAGGGAGAGGGGTTTTTCTTCTTCTTTTGTCCAAGGCCCTAACACTGGGATTTCTCTAAAAGGCTCTTCTTTTGGAGAAATGGCAAAGTCAGTAATGCTCATTCTCGCCTCAGGTTCTTCTACGACATCCACCAAATCGATGATCTCTTCCTCTTCGCCTTCACTCCCTTCACCAAGGGAAAGATTTTCTTCACCCATTACGCCCCTTTTCTCCTCCTCTTTTTTACCATATTCCTCTCTAAGGAGGCTCCTCCCGATCTCCATCACTCGGTCTATGGAGTTGAGGACCTCATCCCCATTGAGGGGTCTTGAAATGATACCATCCACCTGAAGGGATTCTCTCTCTTTATCAGAAAGATCTTCAAATAAATTTAATAGAAGGATAAAAGGAATCTCTTTAAACTCAGGATCCCCTTTCACTGCCTGATAAACCTCTTTTCCTCCAATAATCAAATCGGGTCGGAAGAGTTTTGCTCGAATCAGGGCCTCCTCACTTTCGGAAAGGATAATCTTGTAGTCTGTGATCTCAAAAATCCTTTCGAATTCTTTTTGAACCACTTTGTCGGACTCGGCAATTAAGATCTCTTTTGTCATTATTAAATCTCCTCTTTTAAATAGGGGAAAGGAGTTAAACGAATTAACCCTTTTTCTTTTAATTTTAGCTAATTACCACATGGTGGTTTGAATGTCAAGGAATTCTGAAAGATGATTCTTCATACAATCATCCAGGGCAATGGTAAAAATGTTTTCTCATAGAGGGTGAACGCATACCGATCGGTCATTCCTGCAAGAAAATCGCAGACACAACGCTCAAGAGAGTCATAGAGCTCGGGTTTGTCCAAGAACCTTAACAATTCTATTGGATGATCCATGAAATAGTGGTAAAGTTCCCTTAAAATTTTTGAGGCCTTGTGGAAATCGGCATGGACCGTTTCATTTTCATAGACCCTTTCCCAGAGAAATTCTCTCAGAGACCAGATCGCACTGAGCACCTCTTTGGAGATGGAAAGTCTCCCTCCCCCTCCTTTAAGGGTCTCAAACACAATATCCGTCACCATCCGATTGATCCTTTTCGAGTGGGTGTCTCCTAAGATTTCTATACACTCTTTGGGAATATCTCCTGGAGATATGACCCCTCCTCGAATCGCATCATCCAGATCATGATTGATATAGGCAATGATATCAGCGATTCGAACGACCTGTCCTTCAAGGGTCGCAGCCATTAAAGAAGGGTCTTCGCATAAAATCTCTCCCTTCCCCTTTGAATGTTTCAGAATCCCATCCCTGACCTCAAAGGTCAGGTTCAATCCTTCTCCATCCTTCTCAAGTAAATCCACTACCCTCAGTCCCTGGTCGGCATGATTGAACCCCCCCGGGATCAATTCATTGAGGGTCTCTTCGCCAGCATGGCCAAAAGGGGTGTGCCCCAGGTCGTGCCCCAAGGCAATAGCCTCTGTCAAATCTTCATTCAATCGGAGGGATTTAGCGATCGTTCGAGCGATCTGGGAAACCTCAAGGGTATGAGTGAGACGAGTTCTGTAATGATCTCCCGTGGGGGCCAGAAAAACCTGAGTCTTATGCTTCAACCTTCGAAAAGATTTAGAGTGAATGATCCGGTCTCGATCATGTTGAAAAGCAGGTCGAAGGGGGCATTCTTCCTCAGGGACTCTCCGTCCCTTTGTCATAGAACTGAGGGTGGCAAAGGGAGAAAGAATCTTCCGTTCCTGTTCTTCTAACTCTTCCCTTAAAGTCTTCAATTGACAGAAGCCCGACAAATACTCTATTCTTTTAGAGTTAAATTATCATAAAAAAAGAAGTTTATCAATGAAAGAAAAACAATGGAAAGAGCACATCCTTAAAGACCCGATCCTGTCCAAACTGTGGAGACTCTCCCAGGAGAGAAGAGTTCCCATCTTTTTGGTGGGAGGTTATCTTCGCGATATCCTTCTGGAAAGCCATAAACCTCTATCCTTTCCTAAAAGAGTGGACTATGACTTTGTGATTCCCAAAGAAAATCTCTCCCTCATCGGGATCATCGAAGAAACGTTAGGGATCCATCTTTTTAAGATTGGAAAAGAAGAGACAGAGACCCTCACCTATCGAGCGGTTGGGAAAGGGATTTCTGTAGACATCACTCCCCTTCAGGGCAGGACGATCGAGGAGGATCTTCAGAGAAGAGACTTTACGATCAATTCGATGGCCCTCTCTCTTTTCGATGGTCAATTCTATTCGGTCGAAGGGGCTTTAGAGGATATTCAGAAAAGAAGGATTCGATCCACCTCGCCGATTTCCTTTGAGCAAGACCCCTTGAGGATGCTCAGGGCCGTTCGTTATCTCTGCACCCTCGAGGGGTTTCAACTTGAGAGCCAGGTAAGAGAAGAGATCGCTTCTAAAAAAGAATCCATCCAAAACATTCCCTCTGAAAGAGTCAAGGCGGAACTGGATACCATCCTTCTCTCTCCTTCTCCGGCTATGGGAATAAGATGTCTATATGAGCTGGGACTTCTTTTCGTGTTGATCCCCGAGTTAAAAGGATTGGAGGAACTTGGCCAGAATGGACACCATCACTTAAAAGTCCTCCCCCATGTCCTTTTGATGTTGGAAAAGATTCCTTATGCCCGTCAATGGACCGAGGGAAAAGGAAAAGTGATTTCACTCAGTCCTGAAGATTGCCTGGTTCTTTCCTATGGAGCCCTTTTGCATGACTTAGGAAAACAGGATACATACGATCAGGATGAGGGAGGACGGGTCCATTTTTATCAACACGAATCTTTCTCCTGTGAAAGAGCGAAAGTGATCCTTGAACGGTTGAGGTTCTCAAACCTCATGAGAGACCGAATTCTCAAGCTCATCCAGAATCATATGAGAATTCTTAATCTATCGAAGAATACGAAAGACACGGCCTTGAAACGACTCATCCATCATATGGGAAAAGAGACCCCCTTGCTCGTCCTTCATACCCTTGCCGATAAGGAAGCGAGTCGAGGTCTCCTTTCCATAGAGAAGGATGAAGTCGTGGAATCAAATTGCCTACGAATTCTGGATCTATTAAAGGAAAAAGAGACTCTGTGCCCCCCTCCTTTGATTACAGGCCATGATGTCTTGGCTTTGGGTTACTCACCCGGCCCTCAAATAGGGGAAATCTTAAGAGATATTCGGGAGAGGCAGATCGATGGAGAACTCAGAACCCGGGAAGAGGCCCTGAAACTTCTGAGAGAAAAATTTAGCCCCCCGCAAAAAAAAAGATTTTGAAAAATTTATTTTTTTTGATATCCTAATTACAAAAAAAGAGATCATTGGGCAGTAAAGGAGGGGGGGCATCCTCATGCGGCGTATTAAAAAGATCCTTTTCGGGATTATTCTATTCTTTATTTTATTTACTGTTGTGGGCTTTTTTGTCGTCCCTCCCATTCTTAAATCCATCCTCATCAAAGAACTTTCTCGAGCTCTTCACAGGGAAGTCAGCATTCGAGAGATTCACATCAATCCCTATACCCTCTCGGCAACGGCAAAGGATGTCTTAATGAAAGAAAGGGAGGAGATAGCAAAAGGGCAACCCTTTTTTTCCCTTGAGGAACTTTTTGTAAATCTCCAGAGTATCTCTGCCCTTCGGAGGGCTCTCATTTTTAAAGAGATAAGGATCGTAAGGCCCCACCTTTATATTAAACGGAATTTAGACCTCACTTTTAACTTTTCGGATCTGCTCAAAGGGAAAGAAGAGGCTCCCTCCGAGGGAAAAAAGAAGAGACCCCTTCTCTTTTCCTTTAATAACATCCGGGTCGAGGACGGGAGGATTGACTTCTTCGATGAACCTCAAAAAACGAAGCATACGATTCGAGAATTAAAAATAGGGATCCCTTTTCTTTCAAATATTCCCTATTATATTGAAACCTTTGTGGAGCCTTCCTTTTCAGCAAAAATAAACGAAACCCCTTATGAGCTGAAGGGCCAGACCAAACCTTTTCATGACTCGATGGAAACAAATTTTGAGATTCGTATCCAAGAATTAAATATTCCTTACTATCTTGTCTACGTCCCTGTTAAGATGAATTTCAAAGTATCTTCTGCCCTTCTGGACGCATCACTTAAAATCAAATTTCTCCAATCCAAAACCCAAAAATCTTCATTCACTATCTCGGGAGATCTTTCGGTCAAAAAGATAGTCATTGATGAAATGGATCATAAACCTCTCCTAAGGGTTCCTTCCTTGGATCTTACATTAGCCTCCATCGAACCTCTCGTCCATCAGTTTCATCTCTCCCGAATCTCCGTTCAATCCCCAGAAATAAATGTGTTGCGAAAGAAAGATGAAACCCTCAATCTCGCCAACCTTTTCCCCGAAAAGAAGGATAAAGAGCCTTCAAAGGCGGCGATCAAAGAAGAGGCTCCGGTATTGAGGATCGATGTTGACGAAATTCAAATCAAGGACGGAAAGATCTATTTTTCCGATCTCTCGAAAAGCAAACCTTTCAATACCAGCCTTTTCCCCGTAAAGATTAAAATTGACCGTTTTACCAATCGAAAAGGGGAAAGATCCAGCTACGCTTTAACCATGAACACAGAGTCTAAGGAGGCCATTGAGCTTTCAGGTCAATTCTCCTTGGAACCCTTATGGTCAGAAGGAAGGATTGCCTTAAAATCAATCCCCCTCAAGAAATATTCCCCCTATTATCAAGACCTTATCTTATGTAGCCTCGAAGGAGGGAAACTGGACCTTTCGACTCAATATCGTTTCACCCAAAGAGAGAAAGAACCGGAAATAGCCCTTTCAAAATTGAATCTTCAACTCCATGACTTCCGACTTAAAAAAACAGAAGAAGAAGAGGACTTTCTAAGGATCCCGAGCCTTGCCATTAAAGAAACAGAGGCCCAGTTATCCAAGCATGAAGTAAGATTTGGAAAAATCGAGACCGAAAAAGGGAGGATCAAAATCCTTCGCCATAAAGACGGATCCATTGATCTTCTCCAACTTCTTCCATCCCGAGCCTCTCCTCAAGAAGAATCACCGAAGGGGAAAGAGGAAAAAGATGAAACACCCTGGATTATCTCACTCTCTGAGATCGGGATCGACCAGTACCAGCTTCTTATGGAAGATCAAAGCCCAACAGATCCGGTCTTTTTGACTGTTGAGGAAATTAAATTTAAAGGGAAAAATCTCACTACGGCGAAAAATCGGGAAGGAAACGTCTCTCTTTCCCTTTTGTTGAATAAGCAGGGAAGGATCTTGACCACTGGAACCCTCGGGATCAATCCTCTTCGAGCCAATCTCAAAATGGAGTTAAAGGAAATCCCTATCCCGGCATTCCAGCCCTATGTCACAGAAAGATTAAGGATTCATATCAACAAGGGGACCATCTCCACCACAGGAGATCTCTCTTTCGCTCTTTCTGAAAAGAAAGAGCCAGGGGTGCATTTTAAAGGAAATCTCTCTCTAACCCAATTTTCATCGACAGAAAAGAGAACGGGAGAGGAACTCCTCAAATGGGACTCCCTCCATCTTGAAGATCTCCGGTTTGATCTTGACCCTCTCGGAGTTCGTATCAAGGGGATCTCTCTTTCCGATTTTTACGCCCGAATTCTCCTCTATCCCGAAGGGAAACTCAATCTCCAGGAGATCCTCGTCAAAGAGGAACCTCCCAAGCAATCCCCTCCTCCCTCTCCTGAAAAAAAGAAGGAAGCGCAGGAACCCATAAAGACCTCCCGAAAACAGATTCAAATCGAAACGATCACCCTTCAAGGTGGAAAGATCGAGTTTTACGACCGCTCCATCGATCCCCCTTATTCGGCCAAATTGGTGGAGATTGGCGGGCGTGTCTCAGGACTCTCCTCCGAGGAATCCACTATGGCTGATCTGGAGCTGCGAGGAAAACTCGATGAATATGCCCCTCTTGAAATTGTGGGAAAGATCAACCCTCTCAGGGAGGATCTTTTTATAGACTTAAAGGTAAGATTTAAAGATATGGACCTTACCTCGATGACCCCTTACTCTGGAAAATATGTGGGCTATACCATTGAGAAAGGAAAACTCTCTTTCGATCTTAAATATCTCATTGAAAAAAGGAAACTTGATTCTCAGAATTATATCTTCTTAGACCAATTCACCTTCGGTGAAAAAGTCGAAAGTCCCCATGCCACCAAATTACCTGTAAAACTTGCAATTGCCCTTCTTAAAGATCGAAATGGAGTCATCAAACTGGATATTCCTGTCAAAGGGACACTGGATGACCCCAAATTCAGCATCTGGAGGATTATCCTTCAAATTCTCGTCAATCTTATTACAAAAGCAGCGACCTCTCCTTTTGCCCTTCTTGGAGCAATCATTGGAGGTGGAGAGGAACTTAGCTATGTAGAATTTGAAGAAGGGACGCTTACACTCAATGAGGCCAACCTCAAGAAGGTGGAGAATCTTTCAAAAGCCCTTCGGGAACGACCAGCTATAAAGTTAGAGATCGAAGGGCACGTGGATTTGGAAAAGGATCGAGAGGGATTAAAGAGGGAGCTCTTTCTTAAAAAATTAAAGGCCCAGAAGCTCAACGAGATGATCCGTATGGGACAACCCTCGGTCTCCATAGAGGACATAAAGATTGAAACTTCAGAGTATTCCAAGTATCTCAAAATGGCTTACAAGGAAGAAAAATTTCCAAAGCCAAGAAATATCTTAGGGATGATCAAAGATCTTCCTGATCCGGAAATGGAAAAACTGATGCTAACCCATATCGAGGTTAAAGAGGGGGATTTGAGAACATTGGCTATCCAGAGGGCTCAGAAGATAAAAGAGGTCATCCTGAAATCGAAAGAGATTGAACCCGAAAGGATCTTCCTTGTTGAACCAAAGAGCCTTGCCCCTGAGAAGAAACAAAACGTAAAAAATAGCCGTGTGGATTTTAAATTAAAATAGGATAAAACCATGAAAGGAGGAAAAACTTATGCTAAAGGAATTTAAAGAATTTGCAATCAGAGGGAATGTGGTGGATATGGCGGTGGGGATTATTATCGGAGCTTCTTTCGGGGCTATCGTCAATTCCCTGGTGACCGATGTGATCATGCCACCCATCGGTCTTTTAATCGGTCACATCGATTTCTCAAATTTATTTATCCTTCTTAAGGAGGGCTCAAAAGTACCTCCCCCCTATGAATCCATTGCCGCCGCAAAGGCAGCTGGGGCAACTACCCTGAACTATGGTCTATTCATCAACACCATTATCACATTCCTCATCGTGGCCTTCTCCGTATTTCTTTTAATCCGAAATATCAATAAGCTGAAAAGACAACAAGAAGCCCCTCCTTCGGTACCCACCACAAAGGAATGCCCCTACTGTTTCTCGGTAATTCCAATTAAGGCGATGCGTTGTCCTCATTGTACCTCAGAACTGAAATGAATTAAGGAAATAGGAGAAAATGATTGCAAAGATCGTCCAGTTTTTCCAGACAGGGATATGGGAGATTCGGCTTAAAGAACTCTCCCCTTTGAAGGCCATTCCTTTAAAATATTTAAGGATTCTCCTTTTGGCTGCCTTCGGGTTTTGGAAGGACCACTGCCAGAAAAATGCCTCCATGCTCACCTACTATTCTCTGCTCAATATTGTCCCATTAATTGCAGTGGCCTTTGGGATCGCTAAAGGGTTTGGCCTTGAAAAAGTGATTGAGAAGCAGGTCCTCCAAATGGCTACGAAGGCCAACTGGCAGGCAGATGTAACAGAACAGATCCTTCTCTTTTCAAGATCCATGCTTGAACAAACAAAAGGGGGAGTCATTGCCGGAATCGGAGTTCTCATGCTCTTCTGGACGGTGATTTCCATTCTGGGTAAGATTGAAGATTCTCTCAATACAATCTGGGATATCCAGAAGACGAGACCTCTCATTCGAAAATTTACGGACTATATCACCCTGATTGTTTTTGCTCCTATCCTCTTTGTCATCTCCAGTAGTGCTACCGTTTTAGTGGCCAGTCACCTCAAGGTGATCATGAATAAAATCGCTTTACTTGGTGTCTTTAGCTCCATCGTCCTTTTCCTATTAAATCTTCTTCCTTATCTGTCCATATGGATTCTATTAACCCTCCTCTATGTGGTCTTACCCAATACAAAGGTTCCTTTCCGTTCAGGCATTCTTGGGGCACTGGCAGCAGGAACCCTTTTCCAGATCGTTCAGTGGATTTATATCAAGTTTCAAATCGGAATCACGAAGTATGGAGCGATCTATGGGAGCTTTGCGGCACTGCCCCTTTTTCTCATCTGGCTTCAAACGAGCTGGATGATCCTCCTTTTTGGCGCTGAAATTGCCCATGCCAATGAGCATTATGAGACCTTTGGTTTTCATCCGGATTATTCTCGAATTAGTCCATCCTCAAGAAAACTACTCATTCTCAGGATCTTTCACCTTCTGGTAGAAAAGTTTTCAAAGGGAAAGGAACCCTTGGGGACCAAACAGATTGCCCAAACCCTTCAGATTCCTCTTCGTCTGGTTCGTCAGCTCCTCAATGAGCTTCTTGATGCGGGTTTGATAGTAGAAGTCTCTAAGGGGAGCAAAGGGGATTCGGCCTTTCAACCGGCAAAAACCATTGAAGGAATGACGGTAAAAGCGGTCCTCGAAGCTTATGAACAGAGAGGAGATTCTTTTTTACCTCATTCGGACTCTGATCAGGCTCAACGACTCTTTCAATATTTAAAAGAGATCGAAGAAGCGGTAGAAAGATGCCCGGGAAACGTCCAGTTAAAAGAGATTTGACGTCCCTTTTTAAAAAGGCCATAATTAATTTACATGTGTGGGATTTTCGGCATCTATAATCATCCTGAGGCTTCAAACCATACCTATTTAGGCCTCTATGCCCTTCAGCACAGAGGTCAGGAGAGTGCCGGGATCGTCTCTTCTGATGGAGGTCATCTCTACCATTATCGCCAGATGGGACTGGTAGCAGAGGTTTTTTCCCGGGAGGTCCTCAAAAAACTTCCGGGCAAGAGTGCGATTGGACATGTTCGATACTCCACCTCTGGTTCAAGTGAACTGAAGAATGCTCAGCCTTTTGTCGTGGATTATGCCAAAGGGACGATGGCGATTTCTCATAACGGAAATCTGACCAATGCCTTTCTGATCAAAAGCGAACTCGAATCAAAAGGCTCCATCTTTCAATCCAATATGGATTCGGAAGTCATTGTCCATCTCATCGCTCGAGCTAAGGAGAGGACCTTTATCGAACGGGTGGTTCATGCCCTGAAACAGGTGGAGGGAGCCTACTCCCTTCTTCTCCTCACAGAGAAAGAAATGATTGCGGCTCGAGATCCCTATGGATTTCGTCCCTTGGTGTTAGGGGCCCTCAGAAATTCGCCGGTCATTGCCTCAGAGAGTTGTGCCTTCGATCTTATCGGGGCTAAATTGATAAGGGAGATCGACCCAGGAGAAATTCTCCTTATCAATGAGGACGGAATTCGTTCCTTCAAGCCCTTCCCCGCCAAACCCCATCATCAATGCATCTTTGAATTCATCTATTTTGCCCGTCCTGACAGCTTCATCTTCAATCATAATGTTTATGAGATCCGGAAATCCCTAGGAATCCAGCTCGCAAAAGAGTCTCCAGCAAAGGTGGATATGGTGGTTCCCATCCCCGACTCCGGATTTCCAGCCACCCTGGGATATGCCTTTGAGTCCAATCTCCCCCTCGAACTCGGGATGATCCGAAACCATTACGTAGGCCGAACCTTCATCGAACCTGAGCAGAGGATTCGTCACTTTGGGGTCAAGATTAAATTAAATCCGGTGAAGGAAATTTTGAGGGGAAAGAGGATCGTCATTGTCGACGACTCAATTGTTCGGGCAACAACCAGCCGAAAGATCGTTAGGATGTTTCGAAATGTTGGAACTAAAGAGATTCATGTGAGGATCAGTTCTCCTCCAATCACCGATCCTTGTTTTTTCGGGATCGATACCCCGAGCAAAAAGGAACTGATCGCCTCTACTCATACGGTAAAGGAAATCCAGAGGTTTATCAATGCCACTTCTTTAAATTACTTAAGTTTGGAGGGGTTAAAGAGTTGCGTGAAAGGGGAAGAGGAGAACTTCTGTTATGCCTGTTTTACAGGGGAATATCCCTACCCTTTTCAAATGAAGTTTGATTAACTTGCCGTTCCCTGAATGGCTCTATTCTCTTCTTCGATATAGTTTTTTACAGTTTTGTAAACTTGATCACTAATCAAACCTACCTGATGGAGCCACTCCATCGCATCCGAGATATTAAAAAGGACATGGGGTTCGATGCGGGCTGCTCGGAGCCTCTCCTTTCCTCCCTGCTCCCGATCTAAAAGGACGACCAGCTCATTGACGATCCCCCCTTGATCCCGAACCACCTCAGCCGCTTCGATCACACTTTCACCTGTTGTGATAAGGTCGTCCACAATCAACACCCGGTCGTTCCGTTCAAGGATCCCTTCAATCTTTTTTCTCACTCCGTGTTCTTTTCTTGCCTGACGATAATAGATCATCGGGATTCCTAACTTTTGACTGACCACCGTTGCAAATGGAACACCGGCAGTAGGAACCCCCAGGATCTTGTCCACCTTATTCTTTCCAATCTCATTAATCACAATTCGTGTTAAAGAGTTAGCGATCCAATCCAGTGTGATGGGACTCGAAATCGTCAGTCTTAAATCGATATAATAAGGGCTTCGCTTCCCAGAGGCTAAAATATAATCCCCAAATTTTATGGCATCATTTTTAATGAGAAGGATCCCTACCTGCTTCATCAGGAAGAGCTTCTCTTCCATCCAGACCCTTTTTTCAATTTCGTCAATTCCTAAAATCATCGCCTCTTTTTTATAAAATTCATTTTTAGAAGTCAAGAAAAATTATTTTCCCCCTATCTCTTTCCAAAAATCATGGTCAGGAGGGCCATTCT
>JBBIMX010000052.1:0-18919 GCA_037444165.1 Deltaproteobacteria bacterium
AAGGGTTTGGAACCCTACCTCCCCAGTCTTTCTATGACTTTTTCAGAGCTCTCATTGGGATTTTGTGGTAATCCATCAACGAAGGGAAAAATCATTTTAAGCCCCAACCTCAAAGTGAGGGATTAAGATTCTGTTTGGAATCTAAGTAAGATCGAGATAAAAAATCAATGAGGGATGGAAGGAGAGGACTCTTTAATCCTTAACTTTAACTTTTCATCGGGGTAGATCCGATTGGACCCATCGAGTCCGTTCCATTTTTTGATTTCGGAAACCGAAAGCTGGTATCTCTGGGCAATTTCCCATAGGGTATCCCCTTTTTTTACCACATAGAAGATCTCTGTTTTTCCAAGATCCTCTTTGGGTATCTCCGGTGCCCCATTGTCCAGTCTTATCTTTAATCGATCTCCTGGCATCAGTTTTGTTTTGGAAGGGCGTCTGTTTTCCTGACTCAGGGCACCGATATTGACCCCCAGCTCATTGGCGATGCTCCAGAGGGTATCCCCTTTCTTAACCGTATAGATGAGCTCCTTCTTTTCCGTGACGGAATCATTCTGCCCTCCTTTCGCCAGGTAAAGGGGCCTGTCAGGTTCTTTAGGAAGGGGAATCAGTATATTCATTCCCGAAACCAAACGACTCCCTTTCCCCAATCGATTAAGCTCCAAAATGGGAGTCGTATCTACTCTATAACGTCTTGCAATCCCCTGAAGGGTCTCGCCTTTTTTTACAATATGGACACGGAATCCTCTCCTTTCATTGGGCGAAAGGAGAGGAAAATTCTTTAAAAAGAGTTCCTTCTTTCCTAAGGGAATCTTAATTTCATAGGCTGGATCATCAGGAGGGGTACACCATCTTAAAAGCTCGGGGTTCAGTTCCTTCAGTTCTTCGATGGAAATCTCACACGCTTTTGCAATGAGATTGAGATCGGTAGCAGGAGGAACATTGACCTTTTCATATCTTAAGGGTTCCTCATATTCTATATCGGTAAAACCATACTTCTCGGGGTCTTTCGCAATGAGAGCGGCAGCAATCATCTGGGGAACATAATCCTTTGTTTCCTGTTTTAAATATCGATATTTAGTAAGTTCCCAGAAGTCCTCGGTCCGGTAACGTTTCATCGCAGTGGCTATCTTTTTTTCTCCTGCATTATATCCAGCCGCAGCGAGATACCAGCATTCAAATAGATCATAGAGATCCTTGAGATATTTGGCCGCAGCAATCGTAGACTTTTCAGGGTCCCTTCTTTCATCCACCCACCAATTAACTTTAAGCCCGTATTTTTTCCCTGTGAGGTAGATAAACTGCCACGGCCCTGAGGCCTTACTCCTCGAATAAGCATAAGGATTAAACCCGCTCTCAATCAGGGCCATATATACAAGATCTTCTGGAAGACCGTTCTCTTTTAAGACATTGGTCATAAAAGGGATGTACTTCTCAGAACGGGCCAGCCAATTGGAGAACCGATTTCTTCCAGTCGTCTGAAAATAATGGATGAATTGTTCCACTTTGGAATTAATGACAATCGGAATATCGAACTCTTTCTTTCTCCCTCTGGGATCTCCTAAAAATGGATCCAATCTAAAATCATCACTCGCCTCATCCATAATGGGCAACTCTAACCCTTTTGTCATTGAAGACCCCGAAGAGAGGACAATGGACTGGTTAGGATCCGAAGGACAGGGTGATTCTTCGGAAAAGAGTTCTTCTAATTCCGATGGGGTAAATAGGGAGGACGAAATAGGTTGAGGAGGGTTCTTTTGAGAAGGAGGATGAAGATGAGGAAAGCAAGAAGAGAAAAGAAATAGGAAGATTCCTATACCAACAATCTTTCCCTTCAATGAACGCCCTCCTCAAAAAAATCGGTCAGAAAAAGAAAATTTTTTCAGAAAGATGTCATAATTCTTCTTTCGTTGTCAAGTCTTTGATGGCAAAAAGATAAATAGGTGTACAAATTTGTTATTTCCAGAAAGAGGGACATAAATTTTTCAAATCCTATTCGATATTTATGAAGCTATGTTTTTAATAAAAAACCAGATAATTTTTCAGCAATTTTTATGCCAATTTATATAAATTCCCGTTAAGGCTCCATTCCTGTTTTAATCGGAAGGCTTGGATCTGCAGACCACTCTACCCAGGATCCTCGATAGAGGCGAACTTTATGATATCCCATCACATACTTGAGGGTGAAATAAAGATGGCTGGCCTCTCGACCGGTTCGGCAATGAACAATGACTTCCTTCTGTCTATCCAATCCTGCTTCTGAAAACATCTTTTCCAGATCCTCTTTCTTTTTCCAGACCTTGACCTCTTCTCCTTCAAGCACGGTTTCCCAAAATATATTTTTGGCGCCAGGGATGTGACCTTTCCGGATCTCTTCTCCTTCCTCTCCACTATATTGCTTAGGGGGACGAGCATCTAAAATGATAGCCCCTTTGGTGTTGACCTGATGCAGAACCAGTTTCTTTTCGGCCAGAGTCTCGGAGACCGTCTTTCCAAAAAATTTCTTGGGAGATAGGGTAGGATATGCCTGGGTGATAGGGTGCCCTTCAACGACCCACTTCTCCCATCCTCCGTTGAGGATTCCTACCTTTCGGTGCCCCAAGGAATCTAATATCCAGGCCAGGAGGGTGGCATTGGGATTCGACTTTTCAGAATAAAGAATCACCCACATATCGTTAGAAATGCTTAAGTATTCCCCCATTATCTTCTCCAGGGCTATTCGATCAGGGTTCTGGGCGGGGATCCCATTCCTTGGAACCCTAAGATTTTCAAAATGGAAATAAAGGGTATTTGGAAGATGCCCTTTAAGATAATCCAAAAGGGAACTCCTCATATCAACCAGTCGAAGGGAGGGATGATGAATGAGAGAGGCCAATTCCCATGTCTCCACCAGTCTCGGAAAATTTAGATTTTTAAAAGGGACGGATTTTGCCCAAAGGGAGGGAATATAAAAAAGAAGAAATAGGAGACCAAGGAGAGAGGCAATCTTTTTTCTTTTCATAAAGGACTCCTTTCCTACCGATTTCTCTTCTTATTTAAGGCCAACCGATAGAGCTGAAGATACTCCTCTGCCGACCTCTGCCAGGAGAAGTCGGAGGTCATCGCATTTCGGATGAGTCGGTTCCAGTGTTCAGGTTGGGAATAGAAATGGATTGCCCGTTTAATTTGATTCAAAAACTCCTTTGCATCATAATGGATGAACTTGAATCCATTTCCTTTTCCAGTGGCAGGATCATAATCTGTAATCGTATCATCCAATCCCCCTGTCGCCCGCACGATTGGAATGGTCCCGTACCTCAGGCTGTAAATCTGATTGAGTCCACAGGGTTCATATTTTGAGGGCATCAAAAAAAGGTCCGAACCCGCTTCAATCTTATGGGCGAGGGCCTCATCAAAGGTAATTCGAATCGCTGCCTTTTCAGGATATTTCTTGGCGACTTGATGGAATAGGTCATGATACTTCTGCTCTCCCGTTCCTAAAAGAACAAAACCCATCTCCAGGCTGAATAATTCGTCTAAAATCTCCATCAGGAGGTCGAATCCCTTCTGGTCTGCCAATCTCGAAATCATTCCTATCAGGGGAACCTTCTCTAAAGAGGGGGGAAGTCCAAGCCCTTTGAGGAGATCCCTTTTACATTCTTTTTTCCCGGAGAGGTCATTCGCATCGTAGTGGGCTACGAGGTAAGGGTCTCGGGAAGGATCCCATTGCCCATAGTCCACTCCATTGAGGATTCCATAAAGATCCTCCTTTCTTTTTCTCAAAATCCCGTCCAGCCCATAACCGAATTCAGGAGTTTGAATCTCCTGGCTGTACTTTTTGCTGACCGTATTGATGACATCCGCATAGACGATCCCTGCCTTCATAAAATTGATCCGCTCCCAAAATTCAATCCCCTCTGGATGATACATCTCCAAGGGAAGCCCGGTAAGATGAAACTTCTCTTTCCTGAAGAGACCCTGATAGGCAATATTATGAATCGTAAAAACGACAGCGGTTTGGGAAAAGAGTGGATCATGACGATGGGTGGATTGAAGATAGGCAGGGATCAATCCTGTCTGCCACTCATGGTGATGGATGATATCGGGTGAAATATTTAAGTGATGACAAAGCTGAAGAACGGCCTTTGAAAAAAAGATGAAACGCTCTGCATTGTCAAAATAATCCCCTTTGGGGGTGCTATAGAGATACTCCCGGTCGAAAAACTCATCTCGTCCAATGAAATAGACGGGAATCCCAGGAACGAGGCTTCCTCGGTAAATCTCTGCCTGGAACACTTCATCGCCAATAGAGATCTCCAACTCCTCCCCTAAAAATTCGATAGGGACACCGGATTGTCTTACTTTTCGATAAAAGGGCATTACCAAAATCATCTCACATCCTAAAGGCTGAAGGTATTTTGGAAGAGCCCCTGCTACATCGGCCAATCCTCCGGTTTTAGCAAAAGGAACTGCCTCTGGAGTTACGAAAAGGACACGAAGGGACGGATTCATGACTTCTCCTTTTTTTATTTTAGAGGGGAAGGATCGGACGAGGGTCCATTCGATTTCTCCTTGGGTTCTCCCCAAAGAAGGACACGGTGCGGGAAGGGAATCTCGATTCCCTTTTCATCAAACCGCATCTTGATCCTCCTCCTTAACTCTCTTCCCACTTCCCATTGTTTAAGTGGAATGGTCTTGATCATCATTCGAATAATGACCTGGGATTCCCCGAACTGCTCAACCCCTAAGATCTGCAAGGGCTCAAGTATAGCACTCTTAAAAGACTCTTCTCGATACAATTCCTCTCCAATCTGAGAAAGAATCTCGATCACCTGATCGATGTTTTCCCGGTAAGAGACTCCCACATCCAAGACGGCTCGAGACCATTCCTTTGAGAGATTACTGACAATCTTAATCTCGCCGTTGGGAATGGTGTGAACCCTCCCGTCCAGATCTCTGAGCACCGTCCTCCTCAGGCTCAAAGATTCGACCATCCCCGAAACTCCTGCCACCTGAATGACATCTCCAATTCGATACTGATTCTCAAGAATAATGAAAAACCCACCAATCACATCTCTTACCAGACTCTGAGCCCCAAACCCGATGGCCAGGGCCCCTATTCCAGCGGTCGCCAGGAGGGGGCCTAACTGGATTCCTAATTCTCCAAGGATCATCAGAATGGCTAAGAAAAAGAGGAGGATAAGGACGGCGTGTCGAAGGATATTGCCTAAGGTATGAGCCCTCTTCTTTACTTCAAGGGCCTGAACCGTGTCTTTTTCTGGAATCCATTTCTCCATCCATTTCAGGATCCATTTGGACATCTGGGAGAGGACCAGTAAACCGATCAGAATCCCAAAAATCTTGATCCCAGAATTCGTGAGCCAGGCGGTAATCTTTTCCATGAAATTAATTGAATCCGGTCCGTGAATCCTTTTTAAGAAATGACGAAAACCAAGGAGTTATTCCGCCTTTTCAGTCTTTCGAATCATCTTCTCCAGACGGTCCAAGGCATCCGCCGTTTTCTCTCTTAAAGCCTCAGTCATGGCCGCAAGGGCCTCAATCTGTTTTTTCAAATCCGGTGAGGAAGCTTTGGACTCCAATTGATGACGGAGTTCTGTAATCCCGCCTGTCCGCTGATAGGCCAGAATGGCAATGATCAATGCCACGACAGCAATGAGTAGAGTGATTCCCTCCATAATTATGTCCCTCCTTCCATTTTTGCACGAAGATACGGTATTTCTTTTAAATTTTCAACCGAATCCTTTCCTTCCTCTTTGAACCCTAAAGGGACTGAAAGACTTTGTGGACTGACAATCCCAACAGACATGATTGTCTTGATCGCTTCCTCGATGGTAAGATGAGAAGGGATGATCCTCTCTCTGGGGAGAAAGAGAAGAAATCCTTGGGGAGGGAAAAAGGCGGTAGGAATAAAGACCGTGATCCGTTCTTCCCCCTGGAGATCCTTTAGCTCATTGGTGATAAATCCAAGGACATAATTCCCATCCTGGGGAAACTCTACAAAAACAGCCTGGCGGAAGGAGCCCTTTCGAGAGGCCGAAAAGGCATCGGTGAGCTGTTTGGAAGAAAGGTAGATATTCTTTACGATCGGAATATTGGTAAAAAGGCGATCGGTCCAGCCCACCAGTTTTCTCCCCAACACGTTGGTGGCAATGAGACCTAACAGGTAGAGTAGAAAAAAGAAGGCCAATATTCCGAGCCCGGGAAAAGAGACCTCCCTTTTAAAGAAAAACCAGGTGAGCCTCAGCATGGGTTGACCGAGAAAGCTGTCCAGGGTCTGAAAGACAAATTTGAGAACAAAAAAGGTGATCCCGAGAGGAAGGATCAGAAGAATCCCAGCAAAGATTTTAGCCCGAAGGTGCCTTAAGAGAGATTTCATCATGATCTTTTAATTTTCCGAGGAAAGAATTCTCTTTAAATCCGATTCCTCAACCACTTCCTTTTCAAGAAGAAATCGAGCAAGTTCTTCCAGTTTTTCTTTTTTAGACTCGAGGATCTCCTTGGCTCTTCGATAGGTCTGATCGATGATTTTTTTGACCTCCTCATCTATCTTTCTGGCTGTCTCTTCGCTGTATTCCCTGGAAGAAGGGATAGGGGAGGAGAGGAAAAGGGGTTTCTTCTCTTTTTCAAAGGAGACGTAACCTAAGGTTTCACTCATCCCGTACTCTTTGACCATACTGGTTGCAATATCGGTGGCTCGCTGAAGATCATTATGAGCTCCAGTAGAGACTTCCCCAAAGATGATCTCTTCGGCCACCCTCCCCCCCATCAGGACTGCCAATCGATCTAACAGCTCGGATCGGGTCATGAGATAGCGGTCTTCCGTCGGGAGTTGCAAGGTATAACCCAACGCGGAGACTCCTCTTGGAATGATCGAGATACGACGGACAGGATCAGCGTTGGGAACACTGGAGGCCACGATGGCGTGCCCGGATTCATGGAAGGCAACAATCTCCTTCTCCTTCTTTGACATCAACCGTCTCTTTTTCTCCAGACCTGCCACCACTCGGTCGATGGCCTCCTCGATATCAGCCATCTCCACCGCATCCTTGTTCTTTCTCGCAGCGAGGAGAGCGGCCTCGTTGATAATGTTCGCCAGATCCGCACCCACAAATCCAGGTGTTCTTGAGGCAATGACCTTCAGGTCCACATCCGGAGCCAGCTTCACATTCTTGGTATGGATCTTTAAGATCTCCTCCCGACCCACAATATCCGGTCGATCCACCACCACATGTCGGTCAAATCGGCCTGGTCGCAGAAGGGCAGGATCTAAAATCTCAGGCCGGTTGGTTGCGGCCATGATAATGACTCCTGTATTAGGATCAAACCCATCCATTTCTGCAAGAAGTTGATTCAAGGTCTGCTCCTGTTCATCATGTCGACCAATGGGATTGACCCCCCTGGCCTTTCCCAATGCATCCAGCTCGTCAATGAAGATGATACAAGGGGCATGATTCTGGGCTTGGGCGAAGAGGTCGCGGACCCTGGCCGCTCCCACTCCGACAAACATCTCTACAAAATCGGAACCACTGATAGAGAAGAATGGGACATTGGCCTCTCCTGCCACTGCCCTGGCCAGAAGGGTTTTCCCTGTCCCAGGGGCCCCGACTAAAAGAACTCCTTTCGGGATCTTCCCCCCAAGGCGTTGAAACTTGCCCGGATTCTTCAGAAACTCAACGACCTCTTTAAGCTCCTCCTTGGCCTCATCGATCCCGGCCACATCCATGAAGGTCACTTTCTTATCCTTTTCAGCATAGATCTTCGCCCGGCTCTTTCCAAAAGACATCACACTCGTCTCAGGACCTATCCGGGAAAGGAGAAATCTCCAGAAGAAGATGAACAGAATCAGAGGAAGGATCCAGGAAAGAATATTGGTCAACCATTTGCTTTCTACCTTTCCGGTATATTTAATCTGTTTGGCATCAAGCTGTTTCACTAAATCCGGATCTGCCACTCTCACGGTCTGAAAGTTCATCGTCCCTTTCGGGCCCTCCATCTTTCCTGTAATGCTCTCTTCAGTAATGGTTAGATCACTTACTTTTCCCTCCCGAACCAACTCTTTAAATTCACTATAAGGAATGACCACCTCCGTTTTCTTCGTGACAATGTAATGCTGAATGAAAAGAATGATCAGAAAGGCAATCACGAAGTACCAGATCGTGAAGCTGGTCTTCTTTAACCCCGGTTTTCTCCCACGATCTTGAGGTTCCTTCACTCGAAGGAGGTCTCTGATATCGGGAGGAGTCTTCTGTGATTTCTTCATCTATCTTTCTCCAAAGACCCGATGAAAGATGTCTTCGACATGTCTGAGATGGGTTCGAACCTCAAAGGTACGATCCAGTTCTTCCGGTTTAAGAAGGCTCTGAATCGTTTCGTCCTGAGAAAGGAGGGTCTTGAAATCCAATCCTTCCTCCCACACTTTCATGGCATTGCGCTGAACGACTTGATAGGCCTCTTCCCGGGAGAGTCCTTTTTTGGTGAGAAGGAGAAGAATCGCTTCAGAATAAATGAGTCCACCCATCTTTTCAAGATTCTTTTTCATCTGTTCGGGATAGACAATCAGGTGTTCAACCAGGGAAGTAAATCGATGAAGCATATAGTCGACAAGGATAGTCGCATCCGGGGCGATCACTCTCTCCACCGAGGAATGACTGATATCCCGCTCGTGCCAGAGGGGGATATTCTCGAGGGAGGCAAAACTATAGGATCGAACCAGTCTCGCAAGCCCTGAAAGATTCTCTGCGGAAATGGGATTTCTCTTATGGGGCATGGCCGAGGATCCTTTCTGCCCCTTGGAGAAGAATTCTTCTGCCTCCAGGACTTCGGTTCGTTGAAGATGTCTCAGCTCCACCGAAAACTTTTCAATGGAGGAGGCGATAAGGGCTAAGGTCGTAAAAAATTCCCCGTGGAGATCCCGCTGGATGATCTGGGTAGAGATGGGGGCAGGTCGAAGCCCTAAACGTTGGCAAACTCTCTCTTCCACGACGGGTGGAATATGGGCAAAGGTTCCCACTGCACCGGAGATCTTCCCTACCCGGATGGTCTCTCTTGCCCTCTCCATTCGAACAAGGTTTCGCCTCATCTCATCGTACCAGAGAGCCATTTTGAGCCCAAACGTAATCGGTTCAGCATGAACCCCGTGGGTCCTCCCAATCATGATGGTCTCTTTGTATTCGAAGGCCTTCTCTTTTAACACCTCCATGAGACGATGAATATCTTTTAAGATGAGATCAGAGGCCTCCCCGAGAAGGAGGGCAAGGGAGGTATCGAGAATATCAGAGGAAGTAAGACCATAATGGAGATATCTCGAGAGGGGGCCAATCGATTCCCCCACATTGGTTAAAAAGGCAACGACGTCATGTTTGGTGATCTTCTCGAGTTCATGAACCCGCTTCACATCGAAACGGGCCTTAGCCCGAATCTCTTCTGCGGCCTCCTTCGGAATCTCACCTAATTCAGCCAGGACATCACATACGGTAAGTTCAATCTCGAGCCAGGTCTCAAATTTCCTTTCCTCTGTCCAGATTCTTGCCATTTCTGGACGAGTATATCTGGGAATCATTTTTCCTCCTTTATTTTAATTCCATTTTAAAACATTTTACTTTATCCATCTACAAAGTCAACTTCAATTTACCCTCCTCAGTAATCCCTCACTCTGAAGTGGGGAATAAGCCCGAGAGGGGTATTGGAGAAATCCATGGTGCGGCTACCTTAAATGGTCCATAAAAATCATTACTTTGGTTTGTTTTAATCAGAAACCCATTTCTACAATGGATGGATTCGTAGAACCTATTTATATTCAATCCATCCGCGTTCTATGGGTTTCGGAAATACTCCTGTCGGGCTTAAATTTATTTCCACCCTTCAGTGAGGGGTTACCCTCCTCATGTTAGTTTTTGGATCTGTATAACTCACAATCTTCTATTAAAATCGGGACTACCCCCTCATTGACATTCTTGAGATTGGAATGCATATTAAAATCATGATCATCCTTAGATCTTCAAGAGAGATTGAACAATTAAGAAAAGCCAATGCGATTGTGGCTGAAGTGTTTAAAGAACTCAAAAAAGTGATTGCTCCCGGGATCTCCACCCGGGAATTGGATCAGATTGCAGAAAAGGTCATCTTGGCAAGAGGGGGAATCCCTGCCTTTAAGGGATATCGAAATTTCCCGGCCACCCTCTGCGTGTCCATTAATGAAGAAGTGGTTCATGGAATTCCAGGACCTCGAAAACTTAAAGAGGGGGATATTGTCAGTATCGATGTAGGGGTAAATTTAAATGGCTATTTTGGAGACGCAGCCATTACCCTACCGGTAGGAGAAGTGGATCAGGAGGCAAAACGGCTCATGGAGGTCACAGAAAAAGCCCTTTATATTGGGATTGAAAAGGCCAGAGCCGGGAATCGCCTCTATGACATTTCCCATGCCATCCAGACCTGGGTGGAATCCAATGGATTCTCAGTGGTGAGAGATTTTGTGGGTCATGGGATCGGAACAAACCTCCATGAGGATCCTCAGATCCCTAACTTTGGGCTCCCCCAGCGAGGGCCTAAGATAGAGATTGGAATGGTCTTTGCCTTGGAACCCATGGTCAATGAAGGAACCTATGAGGTAAAGGTATTATCCGATGGATGGACAGTGGTCACAGCCGACGGGAAACGCTCTGCCCACTTTGAACACTCCATTGCTATTAGGGATGGAGGGGCTGAAATCTTAAGTCTCCTTTCCTAAGAAGCGGGTTTTAAAAAAGGAGGCAAAAGGGGAAAGATGTATCGAGTAGCCAAAGATATGGTCGATCTTGTGGGATACACCCCCCTGGTAAAAATCAATCATATTGTTCCAAATAAGAAGGTGAAGGTCTATGCCAAGCTGGAGAAATATAATCCGGCAGGGTCCGTAAAAGATCGGATTGCAAAATATATGATTGAATATGGGGAGAGGGAAGGGCTCTTAACCAAAGATAAAATCGTGATCGAACCGACGAGCGGCAATACCGGGATTGCCTTAGCCATGGTCTGTGCCGTCAAAGGGTATCGGCTTGAAATTGTCATGCCCGAGACGATGAGTGTGGAGCGAAGAAAGATCCTTACGGCTTACGGAGCAAAAGTCATTCTGAGCGATGGATCAAAAGGGATGGACGGAGCCATTGATCTGGCTGAAGAGATTGCCAAAGATCCAAAATACTATATGCCTCATCAATTTGAAAATCAATACAATGTCCTGGCTCACTACGAAACGACCGGAGTGGAGATCTGGAAGGCCACTCGAGGAAAGGTGAAGATGTTTGTAGCCGGTCTTGGGACGACAGGGACCCTGATGGGCGTTTCCAAACGACTCAAAGAGTACAATCCTGAGATCAAGATTGTGGGGGTCGAACCTTATCCCAATTCAAAGATTCAAGGCCTAAAGAACCTCGATGCTCAGTACGTCCCTGAGATCTACGATCCAAGCCGATTGGATGAAAAGATTAAAGTGACCGATGAGGAGGCTTTTGAAATGGCAAGGATCCTCACCCTACGGGAAGGGATCTTCTGCGGAATCAGCTCAGGGGCTGCCATGTGGGGAACTCTCCAGAAAGCCAAAGAGATGGATGAGGGACTGATCGTCACCCTCTTTCCAGACGGAGGAGAAAGATATATAAGCACCCCCCTCTATGAACCCAGCAAATGCTTCGAATGTTTAAAGAAACATCGAATTCCGACTTGCCTGACCGAAGAATATATTAATGCCCTTGAATGTTTGGTAAAAAACGAAATCTAATCTCTCCTTTATAATTTATATCTCAGTTTCCGTAAAAGTTCTTTTCTCCAGGCCACTCCATCCTCCTTTTCTATCCCTTTGGGTGAGGATCCATCAATGACCCCGAGGACCCCTCTTCCCTGTTCAGATTGGGCTAAAATGACCTCGACTGGATTGGCTGTGGCACAGAAGAGGCTGCAGACCTCCTGGCACATCTTTATGGCATTCAGGATATTGATGGGAAAGGCGTCTTTAATATAGATGATAAATGTATGGCCGGCCCCTATCCGGAAGGCCTGATTCATGGCCAGCTCTTTGAGGGCCTCGTCATTGCCTTCCCCACGAACCAAACAATGACCCGAGGCTTCGCAAAATCCAATACCAAACTTGGCCTGAGGCACAGCTCCAATAATAATTTCATAAAGATCTTCGACGGTTTTAATAAAGTGGGTCTGGCCAAAAATCACGTTACATCCCTCTGGGATCTCCAATCGTTCTGTTCTTAATTCCATCTTTCCCCTCCTTTACTCCTTTATTTGATCGAAATGACTTCGCCGCCGGTCATCCTTATAAGTTCAGAAGGAGTGAGTTTAAAGAGGGCATTGGGAGTTCCGGCCGCTGCCCATATCTCTTGATACTTCAAAAGATCTTCGTCAATAAAGATCTGCATCTTCTCCTTGTGTCCTACCGGAGGAACCCCTCCAATCACAAAACCTGTCTTTTGGCGGACAAAATCTGCATCCGCCTTTCCTATGGGTTCAGAAACCTTTTCCTCTATTCTCTTTTCATTAATCCGATTAGGTCCGCTGGCAATTACCAGGACGGGCTGATCCGTCTTCACCGTTCGAAACACAATCGACTTGGCAATCTGCCCTACCTCACAACCCACTGCCTGAGCCGCCTCGGCTGATGTCCTTGTCGTGGTCTGAAGCTCCAGGACTTTATTTTTAAACCCGAGCCTCTGAAGAGCCTCCTGAACCTTCTCGGCACTTGGACTTAACGTTTGCGTCATGGTAAAAATTTATTGAATTTATCAAAAGATGTCAACGGTAAAATGTCTCACTCTGTAATCCCTCACTCAGAGGTCAGGAATAAGCCCGAGAGGGTATTGGGTTCTATGGGTTTCGGAAATACTCCTGTCGGGCTAAAATTAATTTCCACCCTTCAGCGAGGGGTGACTTCAATCTCGATCTTCTCCCCATCGGTAAGAACAGTAATTCCTCCTTGCTCGTCAGTTCTCAAGAGCATGGAACCTATGTAAAGGTATCGCCTGATCACTTCAGGATGGGGAAGTCTTGTCCTATCGCCTCCTACACTCAAAATCGCATAACGAGGTCTTACCTTTTCAAGAAAAAATGGGCTACTCGAAGAGGCACTCCCATGATGCGGAACTTTTAAAATGTGAGCCTGAAGGGGATAACCCATTCTCACCATTCGTGCTTCTGCCTCTTTTTCAATGTCTCCGGTAAATAGGAAAACAACCTCATTAAATCTCAATCTCAATACGAGGGATTGGTTATTAAGATAAGAGGCCTCTCTCAGCTTCGGTGAATAGATCCAAGGAGAGGGAGGATTTAAGGCCTTTATCTCTACTCCTTGGATGAAGATCGAGGGACTCTCTTCATTCAAAATGAAAGACTTCACTCCTTTTTCCTTAAGGGTCTTTTCCAACTGGAGATAGGACTCTGATCCATCACTCATCCCATTGCTCCAGAATTCCCCGACCGAAAAGTGGGAGGCTACAAAGTTCAGGCCTTTCAAATGATCCGGATCGGGATGACTTAAGGTGAGGACATCGATCCTTCGTATCCTCTTTTTCCATAAAAAAGGAGCAATCACCTTTTTCCCTATGTCAAAACGTTCATCGGGAAGCCCTCCTCCATCGATTAACATTCTCTTTCCTTTCGGGAATTCAACCAGAATGGAATCTCCATGGCCTACGTCTAAGAAGGTCACCCGGAGATTCTTCTGAAAGAAATCCTTTGTCTCCCAATAGATTAGATCAAGAACAAGGAGGAGACAGACTCCAATGAAAGCCCACCGGATGGTCCTCTTTCTAAGATGAACGGAGAAGAAAAGAAGGGCATAGAAGAGAAGGATTTCGATTCCTGTTGGAGTGGGAAGATAGATGGAAGCATAAGGAATAGAACCAATCCAGTTCACCCAACTCAGAAGTCCCCTGGTTAAGTAAATATCGAATGTGATGAGCCATGAGGCCACAGGGGAGGAGAGGAATGAAAAAAGAGAGGCCAGAAGACTGAGAGGAACAATCAGAAAACCCACCCAGGGAATGGCAATCAGATTGGTAAGGAACCCAATGATAGAAAAACGGTTAAAGTGGAGGGCAACGAAAGGAGCAGTCCCCAGGATAGCCACCGCCGTTGTGAGCAGGGAGATTTTAATATATTTTAGAAAAAGCCCCTTCGAGGAAGTTCTGGAAATTATAGGAATCTCCTCCTGTCTAAACTCTTTGAGCAGGCGCGGGATCAGGTAAAGGATAGAGAGAACAGCGAGAAAAGAGAGCTGGAAAGAGACATCGAAGAGGGAAGGAGGAGAAAAAAGGAGGATTAAAAAAGCAGCCAATCCAAGGCTATAGAGGAGGTTCCTGTCACGGTCAAAAAGGATGGAGAGAAAAAGAACGATAACCATAATCGCTGAGCGAACGACCGAAATTCCTCCACCTGCAATCAAGGTATAGAGAAGGATGGCGGGGATGGTCAGGAAAGAGGCCAGTTTTTTTACAGAAAAGGAAAGGAGAAGAAACTCTGATCTTTTGAGAAGCCAAATAAAAAGGGAAAAGGAGAGGAGGGCAACAATCCCGAGATGGTCACCCGAAATGGCCAGAAGATGAGCAATCCCTGAAATAATAAAGAGCTCCCTTATCTCCTCTGGAATATTCCCCTGTTCTCCCAGGACAAGGGCTTGAAAAATGGAGGAGAAGGGAAATCCTGCCTCCCTCATTAAAAAGCCCCTGATCGAGTCTCTCCATCTCTCGATTCGAAATAGAAGGGGATGAGGAGGATGGGTTCCCAGTTTCACCCATTCCCTTCCATCGGGGAGAAATCCAGTGCAATAAATCCGCTGAAAGGCCAGGTAACGCTCATAATCAAACCCTCCCGAGTTACGAAATCCCCCTGGCCTTTTTAATCGGCACAAGAAACGAAGGTGATCTCCATAGCGAATAGGAACCTCTCTCTCCTTAAGAAAGAGAAGGAGATATCCTTCCACAGGGAAATGATTGCCCCCAAGAATGACCCGTTGGGATTTGACCAGGAGTTGAGTTCCTCGATCCGTGATTTGAGGAGAGCGATAGACGATCCCCTCTACGATCACGGGGTCAGGACCAATGAATCGGGAAATATGAAACGAAGAAAGCGGAGGATGGAGGTAAAGATGGATGGAGGAGAGACCTAAAAGAAAGAAAAGAATAAGAAGGATGAAAGAACCCCATTTTAACTTTTTCAACATTAAAAAGAGTGTTCCTGATAAAAAAACAGCGATTGAAAAAAGAAAAAGGATGAGAGAAGAAATGGAAAGAGAATGATGACCAAGCAGGAGACCTAATAGGTAGGCGATGAGGATAGGAATGAGGGGAAGGCGAAGTCTCTTCATCCCCATCGCCCTCCAGGGGTCATTCCCTCATGAGTTGTCGGGCAAGCAGGCATCGTTGGGATTGATTGCTCTCGCCATAGAGTTGGGTCACTTTCGCATCTCTCATCATCCGTTCCACGGGATAATCCTTCATATATCCGTATCCCCCCAGAATCTGGACTGCATCGGTCGTCACTTTCATAGCTACATCTGTGGCAAATATCTTGGCAATGGCAGAGAGTCTCTCGCTATGCTCCCCATAGGCCTCTATCTCTTCGGAAGCCTGATAGACCAAAACTCGAGCGGCCTCTGTCTGAGTGGCCATATCTGCAATCATAAACTGGATAGCCTGAAAAGAGGAGATCGGTTTACCAAATTGGATCCTTCCATTTGCATATTGGATGGCATACTCTATGGCTCCTTGAGCCAGACCCACAGCCAAGGCACCGATGGGAGGTCTCGAACGAAGAAGGATTTCCCTAACCATCCTTTCTCCTTCCCCTTCCTTCCCAAGAAGATTCCCTGCAGGAATTCGACAATCTTTCAGGATGAGGTCGGCCGTCACGACCCCTTTCATTCCGATCCTCTTTTCTCTTTCACCGAATTGAATCCCTGAGGCCTGACCTTCGATGAGGAAGGCTGAGAGAGAGGCTTCTTCCTTCTTAGGGAAGCTCTGGGCAAAAACGGTATAGACTTGTGCAATCCCCCCGTTGGTGACCGAACATTTTCCCCCATTCAAGAGATAACCCTCCGAGTCTTTTCGGGCAAAAGTCTTTAGGGAAGGAAGATGAAACTCCCCCTCCCCTTCGTTGAGGGCTATGGCCATAAGAGTATTCTCCTGAGAGATCTTAGTATAGAACCATTCTTTTTGGGAATCACTTCCTCCAATAGAGAGGGGAAGGGTTCCGATACTTTGGGCAAGGAGGAACAAGGCGACCGATCCAGAAACCTTTGCAATCTCCTCGACGACGAGACAGAGGGAAGGGAGATCTCCATTGATCCCCCCGTATTCATCGGGAAGAAAGATGGAAAGAAGCCCTTGTTTTCCTAAACACTCAATGAGGGTCTTAGGAATCTCTTCAATGGTATCGATTTCAGAGGCATGGGGAGCAATTACCTTCTGGGCCGTTTTCGTAGCCAGTTCCCGAATCATCTCTCTTTCTTTATCGATTCTTTCCATGATGAAATCCTTCGAAAAGGGGATAGAACGAAACAGGTGTATAATAAAACAAAACTTCGTTCATTTTCAATGAAAAAATAAATAGAACTATTTGACTTTTATGAAAAAAATCCTATAATTAATCGTTTAAAATTATCCGTGAAAGGAGGGGAAAAATGGATGCCCGGCATTAAAATCAAAGAGAACGAGTCCTTTGAGAATGCCCTGCGTCGGTTTAAAAAGCAGGTGGAAAAGACTGGAATCTTTTCAGAAATTCGAAAAAGAGAACATTACGAAAAGCCCAGTGTAAAGCGAAAAAGGAAGGCCTTGGCTGCAAAGAAAAGGGCCATGAAACGGCTCCGGAAGATGATGGAGAGGAGTTAAGATGAATTTAGAAGAAAGAATTCTTGAGGCAATGAAAGAGGCTATGAAGGCCAATGATAAGACTCGGCTCTCCACGATCCGTATGATTCGCTCTTCTATTAAAAATAGAGAGATCGAACTCAGAAAGAAACTCGAAGACGAAGAGATCATCCGTGTGATCCAGGGAATGATAAGAAAGAGTGAGGAGGCCATTGAACAGTTTCAATCGGGAGGGAGACAGGATCTGGTAGAGAAAGAAAAAAGGGAAATGGACATTCTAAAATCTTTTTTACCTCAACCCCTCTCGCAAGAGGAATTGGTCAGATTAATTGATGAAACCATTCAGGAAACAAAAGCGACTTCCCTGAAGGATCTGGGGAAGGTCATGAAGTCGATCATGCCAAAACTCGGGGGGAAAGCCGATGGGAAATTGGTCAATCAATTGGTTAAAGAGAGGCTTTCCCCATAATTTTTTAAATCATTAGATTTGGATCCATTCCTTCTTAGGGTTTATGGATGATCGTTCCCTCAGGGCGTTAGAATTTTATTCCATTTTAAATCTGCTAAGTTCTTTTTCTATTTCCCCTCTTGGGGAAAGAAGGGCAAAAGCCCTGAGACCCATTACCGACCTTAGAATCATTGAATCCCGTCTGGCCGAGGTTACGGAATTTCAAGAAATCTTAAAGGAAGGCAAAGATCCTCCCCTCCAGGGGTTAAAAGATATCGAGCCCATTCTCAGGAGATTAGAGGTAGAGGGTTCCGTCCTTCAAGTCCAGGAGATTTTGGAGCTTGAGGATCAGATCAAACGATGCCGGGAGCTGAAACGATTTTTCTTAAAATCAGAAATCAACGCCCCCTCCCTAAAAGAAAAGGTTCTCCAATTTTCTGATCTGAAATCGCTCGAGAAGGACATTCTCCATCACCTCGACCCTAAAGGTGGGATATTAGATCGAGCGAGCCCCTCTCTTTCGGAAATTCGACACCATCTGGAGAAAGCGAGAGAGAAAGCGAAAGGAATTCTGGAAACCCTTCTTCGACAGGAAGAACTAAAGCCCCTTTTTCAAGAACCTCTCATCACCCTCCGAAACGGGAGATACGTGGTCCTTCTTAAATCTGAATTTAAGCATCGTCTGGAGGGGATCATCCATGATCAATCCCATAGTCAGAAGAGTCTTTTCTTTGAACCCCTCTCGGTGGTTTCTTTAAATAACGAGATCTCCATCCTCCTGGCGGAAGAAAAAGAGGAGGAGGATCGGATTCTAAAAACCCTTTCAGAAAAGCTAAGGGCAGAACTCTCTTCTTTCTGGAATGATTTGGAGAGATTGAGTGAATTGGATCTCCTCTATGCGATGGCACGCTTTTCGCTTCACCTTAAGGGAATAAGACCCCAATTGAATCAGACCGGAAAGATCGATTTAAAAAAGGCAAGAAACCCTCTTCTCTTCTTTCAAGATGAGAGGAAAGTGGTTCCCATCGATCTCCGATTGGGAGAACACCAAAAAATTCTTGTCATCAGTGGAGCCAATGCAGGAGGGAAGACGGTCGCTCTTAAAACCCTGGGTCTTCTCATCTTAATGGCCCAATCGGGTCTACCGATCCCGGCAGAAGAAGGGAGTGAAATGCCGATCTTCAAAGACCTCTTTGCTGTCATCGGCGATGAACAGAGCGTAGAGGGAAACCTCAGCACCTTTTCGGCTCATCTCCTTCACGTCGATGAAGTCTTAAGAAGGTCAGGGCCTCACACCCTGGTTCTTATGGATGAATTAGGGGTTGGAACCAACGCAAGCGAGGGATGTGCCCTTGCCATGGGATTTTTAGATCGGTTTAAAGAAAAAGGGGCCTCGGTTGTGGTGACCACCCATTTTGAAGGTCTCAAGGCTTATGGATATCTCCATCCTGAGGTGGAAAATGTGAAGGTGGATTTTGATGAGGAGACGATGGACCCTCGCTATACCCTCTCCTATGGAGCCTCAGGGATGAGCAATGCCTTCCTGGTGGACGAAAAATTAGGGATTTCCCCTGAAGTTCTTGAAAAGGCCAGGAAATATCGAGAGGAAGGAGGAGAGCAAATC
>JBBIMX010000053.1:0-18908 GCA_037444165.1 Deltaproteobacteria bacterium
CAACGCTTCTGCCATTGCCAACAAGAAATTGTCCCACCTTCTCTGGACTGCCAATAGTAGCCGACAAGCCTATTCATCTCCTATACCCTCTCTCCCTTCTCTTGGATGAGTTGGACTTTCTCGACTATCCAAAGGAGGGGCTTAAAAGGAGACTCCTTTGCCGCTTTGACGAGCAGAAAAATTCCAAATGCTCCGAAAAAGATATTGGGCATCCAACCTGCCCAAAAAGGAGGGATATCTTTTCTCATTGCAAGAATCTCGGAAGCCGTAAGTGCAATGTAGTAGGCCAGAATAATCAGAATGCTGAGAACAAAACCGTAGGATCTCCCAGACCGGCGAGGGTAAATCCCAAGGGGAACAGCAATGAGGCCAAACACTAAACAGGAAAAAGGAATGGCATAGCGCTTGTGAAGTTCCACCTCTTGAGGGGTAATATCTTCGCCCATCAACCGCTTTTTCTCCATCCTTTCTCGAAGTTCTTCTACCGACATTTCATGTTCCTTTAGTTTCTTCCCCAAATTGCCAAGGGTTTTGGATAGCTCCAATCTTAGATCATAGGATTCAAAATGCATCTTTTGGTAAACCTGGGTGCGAGGTTCAAATCGATGAATATCCCCATGGCGAAGATTTAAGAGGAGTTCCTGGGAATCTGGATTATTGAAAAGGAACCCTTCTTTTGCAAAGATGGTGTTGGTCCTCTCCTTTTCCCTTTCATCATAGATGAGGATTCCTTCCATCTTTTTTCCCTGTATAGGAACCTTATCGACATAGATGACAAAGCCTTCAAAGACATCATTAAACATTCGTTCTTTAATTTCCACATCGGCCTTCGATTGAGCAATGAGGAAAAGGGTCGATTTAAAGCCCCGGTTTCCCCAGGGGAGGCCATAAAAGACCAAAAAGGAAGTGAGGAGATAGGTCCCCAGGGAAAACAGAAGAACGGGAAGGTAGAGTTGATAGAGACTGACTCCCGAGGCCTTCAGGGCTGTGATTTCGCTATCCTGAGATAACCTTCCAAAAGCAAGGAGGGTTCCTAAAAGGAAGGCCATGGGGAGGGTGAAGATAAGAAACGATGGGGAGATATATAAAAGAAGCATTAGGATATGGGAGATTTTAACACCCCGGGTCACGATCAGTTCGATAATTTTGAAAATCTTATCCATCAAGAGGATAATGGTAAAGGTCATCAGCCCGATAAGAAAAATGGGAAAGATTTCTTTCAGGATATAGAGGGTAACCGTTTTCTTCATTTTTAGATATTCTAAGGGGATAAGAGCAGGGAAGTCAAGGAAAAGGAAGGGATCGTAAAAATCCCTATCCCGGGATCAAATAGTTTTGACCTAAACCATTAAGAAGATCTTTGAATGAAGAGATGAAGTTGAGATGGCTATGAGGAGAGGGAGTTAAATTTAATCCGATGATTTTTCGATGAAGGCATCGCGGAGGAGCTTGCTCTGCCTGAGAAAGGCTTGTCGGGGGTTTTTGATATCCTTCATGAGAGAGATCTCTTGCGTAATCAATCTTGTAAGATTAAGAAGATGGGTCTCTGATTTTTTTGCCTCCCTTTGATAAAGAGGATGTTCCCGATTGATATAGATCACGGTTCCTTCGGTAAAGGACTCAGGTCCCTCCTCTCCAAAATCATCCAGACAGACAGAGACCCCCATCTCTCCAAATTTCATTCTCTGGACCACTGCATTAGGGGTGAGCCTTTTCACCTTGGGAGATCTCTTCCTCACTTTTTTGGTAGGGGTTTGATCCTCCTTCTTCTTTTCTTCCGAGACGAGATTACCATCCTTCGGTTCTTCTCTTTCTGATTTCATTGAGGTGGAAGCTGCCCCACCCATGCCTCCTCCCTCTCCATAGGGGATAGCCCCGAAGGGTGAAAGATCAGGATTGAGAGCAAGGGCTCGATGGACCCTCTGGAGCGCCTCTTTTAAAGTTTTTGTCGCTTTTCGTTTCTCTTTTTGGCCAGCCAATCTTTTAAGAATCCCCTCCACTTCATGGATGACTTTGTCCATCACTTTTTTGAAGGCCTGGTACTGGGGGCTATCCAGAATAAATCCTGTCCGATCTGTCGTGACAGGCAAAAAGTCCGCATAGACCTCTCCCGAAATCCTTGAGGCCATCTTTCCCCACTGTTCTAAACCAAAAAGTTCTTTTTTAATCGTGACCTGTTTGACCTTTATATCGATTCCTAATTTTTCGGTAGAGGCTGAGGATGAGGGGAGAACGACGATTTCTCCATGGACAGGGCCAAACTCTGTTCCTTCGAGAAATGGAATCCGATGACCCGAGAGACTCCTCGGGGTAATTCTCATCCCGTTGAGCCTGACCACAAAGTTCGGAGCCTTTAGAGGGGTTCCTTCGATGATCTTTCGGATCACTTCTTCAGGATCAAATTTTCTGGTCAGCCTGAGGAGTCGAACAGTCGTCCCATTTCCCCTTTCTCGATCAGGGGGAAGGATCTCGAGAGGAAGGTTCCATTGGTCTCCTTCCTTTTCCCACTCTTTTTTATCAAAGGTGACCTTGGCGGCAAAATTACCCTTCTGAGTATAGACCTCGAAACATTCGCACGCAGAGAGGCTTGCGAACTTCCCAATCCCAAATTGACCAATCAAATCTCGTTGAAAAATGGGGGATTTAGCCCTGATCAGTTTTTCAGGAGAGCCTATATTGAAATACTGTTTCAACCCTTCGCGGTCCATTCCAGAACCGTTGTCTCTCACCTCGATCCATTCACCCGTCATCCGGATATCGACCTCTGTAGCATCGGCATCGTAGGCATTATTTACCAACTCTCGGATGAGCTCAATGCTCTCTGAATAGAGTTTTTCTCCTATGGTAATGAGGTGACTTTTATCGACTGTGACCGGAAGGTATTCCATCAAAAAAGCTCAAAAATGGTCCCAACGGGATTCGAACCCGTGTTTTCGACGTGAGAGGCCGATGTCCTAGGCCACTAGACGATGGGACCTTTAATGTCCAAATTAACCCACAGGACATCAAAAATCAAGAACAAATTGAAATGAAAACGATTTTCTCTTATAATCGCTGCGGAGAGAATTCCAATGATCCCTCTTCGAGATGCCATTCGATCAAAGACCTTCCCGATTGTCAATACCCTGATTATCCTTTTGAATGTGATCGTCTTTTTCTGGCAGCTCACCCTGGGCCCACGGCTCAATGAGATTCTATTTCTTTATGGAATTGTCCCCCTCCGGTACTCCGATCCCCAAATCGCCCTTCAATTCACAAGATTTGAGCAGTTATTCCCATTCCTATCTTCCATGTTCCTCCACGGTGGCCTATTCCATATCCTTGGAAACATGTGGTTCCTTTATATCTTTGGGGATAATATCGAGGAACGGCTTGGACATATTCGTTATCTCTTCTTCTATCTCCTTTGCGGAGTGGCTGCGGGATTGGTCCATTTATTGACTAACTGGGGATCCAAGATCCCCACCATCGGAGCCAGTGGGGCTATCTCTGGAGTGATGGGAGCCTATCTTCTTCTCTATCCCCATTCGAGAATTCTTACCCTTCTTCCCATTTTCTTCATTATTCAGTTCGTAGAGATCCCTGCTTTTGTCTTTCTCGGATACTGGTTTCTGATTCAGCTCTTCTCTGCAAGCCTGACCCCTAAAAATGTGGGAGGGATTGCCTTCTGGGCTCACGTGGGAGGGTTTGTAGCGGGTTTTATCTTTGTGAAACTCTTTGATTGGGCACCAAGAATAGGTCTGGATGACGGCCTTCGCCAATATACAGAAAGGAAGAAGTCTCCCCGTCTTCAACCCATCTATCCACAAATCCTCGCAGAAGATTTAGATGTGTACGGAACGCTATGGCTTACCCCCGCCGAGGCCATCCGGGGGACGCGGAAACTCATTTCTATTCCACAGGGATTGCGGAAAAAAAATATTCTCGTCACCGTCCCTCCGGGAGTGGAAGAAGGGACTCGGTTACGTTTAAAAGGTTTAGGAAAGATCGATGAGGAAGGGAATCGAGGAAATCTCTTTCTTGAGGTGCGAATCTTAGATTAAAGGCCATTAAAGAGACGCTTTCATCCATGACGTTCCCATCTCCTTCCACGATGAAACATCCTCTTTCTTATTTTTTCGAACCCGAGACAATAGGTGTCATCGGATTGCTAAGGGAAGGCTTTTTTGGGGGTTATGTCGTCATTAAGACACTACTAAAAAATGGATTTTCAGGGAAGATCTACCCCGTCCATCCTTCCTATAAAGAAGTCTTAGGCTTTAAAGTATACCCTTCGATCAGAGAGGTTCCGTCTTCTGTGGATTTAGTCCTGATCATTACAGGGAATCGGTCCGTTCCTCAAATCCTAAGGGAATGCGCTGAGAGAGGGGTTAGGGCAGCCATCGTCGTATCCGATGGGTTCGCTGAAAGGGATGAAGAAGGAACTAAGCTCCAGAAGGAGATTGTAGAGATTGGGAAAAAAGGCGGGATTCGGATTTTGGGTCCAAATACAGCCGGAATAGCCAATCCCTCCAAAGGCGTTCTTCCCAACCCCTATGAATTGGGATACGATAGATTGAAATCGGGTGGAGTGGCTCTCTGCGGACAAACTGGAATGATTAATCCTCAGGCCTTTCCTTATGGGGATTTAGGTTACGGAGTGAGCAAGATCTGTGATTTTGGAAATAAATGTGATGTTGATGAATGCGATCTAATGGAATATCTCGAAGAGGATTCAGAGACAAAGGTCATCGTCTTTTATCTTGAAGGGATCCGGGATGGCCGACGATTTATGAAGGTTGGAAGAAGGGTTGGGAAAAAGAAGCCGGTCCTCATTCTAAAGTCGGGTCGAACCGAAGAAGGGGCAAAAGCCACCTCCTCTCACACAGGAGCCCTTGCGGTAAATGATCAGATATTTGATGCGGTCTGTAGACAGGCAGGGTTTCTAAGACTTGGAAGCTTTGGAGAGCTCTTTGAATTACCTAAAATCTTTGAGAGCCAAGGCCTTCCGAAGGGAAATCGTTTGGCAATGGTGACCTTTACCGGAGGGGTTGGAGTCCTGGCCATGGATGAAGCCATTCGGCTGGGCCTGAGACCTTCGATTCCGACTGCTGAAACGATAAATAAATTGAATTCCATCTATCCGAATTTAGGAAAAACCGTGATCGATATCGGACCCCCCATGGCTGCTGTCCATGACTATCTTTCAATCTATCCCAAAATCATGGAGGCCGTCCTTAAAGACGAAAATATCGATTGTCTTTTTAACGTGATCTGGACAGGTCCCAACCGAGGATCTATAGAGGAGTATGTAAGGATTTATCGTCGATTGAAGGAAATCAATGAAAAGACCGTGGCCACCTGGATCTATGGTCCAAGGATCTCTTTGATCCAAGAATTGACTTTCCGCCTCGAAGAAATGGGTTTTCCTGTATTTAGGGATTTGGAGATGGCTATAAAGGCACTGGCCTTAGCTTCTCGCTACAGCCTCATTAAAGGAGCAGATAAGGATGAAGAGGATTTCGATACTGGATCAAATAAAGAGAGAAGGAAGGACTGTTTTAACTGAATTTGAAGCGAAAACTTTTCTCAAACAGGAGGGGATCCCCGTGGTGGAGACCCGTCTCTCGAAGACACAAAAAGAAGCCGTCTCCATTTCACAGAGGATGGGATTTCCTGTGGCCCTGAAGATTTCCTCTCCAGAGATTATCCATAAGAGTGATGCAGGAGGGGTAAAGCTCTCCTTAAAGAATGCTCGAGAGGTAAAGGTCGCTTATCATGAAATGATAGAAACGATAAGAAAAAAATATCCTCAAGCCACGATTCAGGGGGTCACGGTTCAAAAAATGGCTAACCCAGCAACAGAGGTCATTGTGGGAACGAGTAAGGACCCTCAGTTTGGGCCTTTCATCATGTTTGGACTTGGAGGGATCTTTGTTGAGGTCTTAAAAGATGTCTCTTTTCGCATCATTCCCATTACCAGAAGAGATGCCCAGGCGATGATCCAGGAGATCAAAGGGTATCCTCTCCTTTCAGGATATCGTGGAAGAGAGCCTGCCAGTCTTTCTGCTCTGACTGAAATCCTCTTGAAGGTTTCCGGATTGATAGAACGATATCCTGAGATTAAAGAATTGGAACTCAATCCTCTTTTTGCTTATAAAAACAGAGTATTGGGGATCGATGCACGAATCATCCTTGAAGGGGAATAAAGATGACTCCAAGGGCTTGCAAGGCTTATTATTATGGAGGTCTTCCGATCAAAGGGACTCGACGAAAAGGAAAGCTCTGGATCGAGGAAAGGACCCTCCGCTTTTCTGTTCCCGAAGGAAAGGGAGGGGAGAAGATCGATTTAAAAATCCCTTTCCCTCGAATGGAGAAGATCTTTCTCACAAGGGATAATTATTATGGAGCCGACACCCTTCTCTTCAATCTTACCTTTCAGGATGAGAAGGAGAAGACGTTTACCCTCAGGTTCGCACCCGTTGCATGGATACCAAGACGAAGGATTGCCCTTCAGAAACAGTGGTTTGACTATTTAGCCAACCTCATCAACTCTGAAGGGAGAGCCTCTCCCCTCTCCAATAAGTAATCCTTATATTCCTGGTAATTGGGTTGAACCCACATCGGAGTGCCAAAGATTTCGTGCATCATGATGTTAAAGGCGATCTTGGTGATGTAGAATCGATGATGATGCCTAAGAATGGGGTTTCGTGAAAAGAGTTTGATGAGTTCCCTTGGCCTCCAGTAGTAACGCCTCATCATATTCTTATAGATAAAGTTGAGCTGTTCAAGGTCATCGACTTCACGGGTGGGCATGACCGCATGGAGATAGTCATAGTTTCGGTACTCCCAATCCTTGATCCTTCCCATCTCCTTCATTTTATAGAAGAGGGGGGTTCCAGGAAGAGGAGTAATGATATTGAGTCCAAAGTGATCGACATATTTTCCAAAGAATTTTAGAAAGGCGTCTCGATCCTCCTCCGTTTCTTCCCAATGCCCGATCAGCAAGGTGGCCATCACCATCAATTTATGTTTTTTGAGAAGCTTCATGGCCTTCAGGGCCTGTTCTACGGAGTGGCGTTTATTGATGTCCTTAAGCACCGAATTGGTGTGATATTCCAATCCTAACATGAACTGATAGACCCCGGCTTCCCGGTACCCCTCGAGGAGATCTTCGTCGCGAAGAATCAGATCGGCTCTTGATTGGAGCCAGAATCGTTGGTTTGTCTTTCTTTTTAACATCTCCTGGATAAATCCGATTCCCTGTTCACGAGTCACGTTGAAGGTATTGTCTCCTACGTAGAAGATCTCCCGGCGATAGACCTCCTTAAGAAGTTCTAACTCCTCTCCGATCTTCTGGGGACTCCTTCTTCTCCACTTCCTTTTATAAAAGGCAGATTCGGTACAAAAGGAGCATTCCCAGACACACCCCCTTGAAAAATTGACCACCAATCCTCGGTGACCTTCGGAGGGCAATCCTACATAAGGATGTTCCATTTTTGCCAGGTGATAGGCAGGGAGGGGCAGGGTGTCGAGGTCTTCGATGAATGGTCGATCCCCGGTATAAACAAAATTTCTATCCTCATCAAGATAGGCGAGCCCCAATACCTTGGAGAGATCCTCCTTCCGCTCGAGAGCCCTGAGAAATTCTGTGAGAGTGACCTCTCCCTCCCCTACACAGATATAGTCAATGGCCGGACAATCCCTCAGAGTCTCCTCGGCCATAAAGGAAGGATGTTCTCCTCCCATAATGATAATGGCTCTGGGATGGATGGCTTTGATGAGATTGGCCGCATTCATCCCATCATAGATGAAGGCGGTGCAATTGACCGAGATTCCAACGACCTCTGGTTTCTCCCTTCGAATCTTCTCTTCAAGATCTCCCCAGGGATTCTCGTTCAATGTACAATCCATGTAGTCGATCTCAAATCCCTCTCTCTCGAGATAGGCAAGAAGTTGAAGACATCCGGGAGAGGGGACCCAAGCCCGAAGAATGGTCCAGATCTTATGAGGGGGATCAACGAGTAAGAAGCGAATGGTGAAGCCTCCTTTTATCTGGGATTCAGGGAGTCTTTACTCTTCCGCCATTCAAGAAGTTTGAGAAGAAGGATTTTCATCATAGGGAGTCGAAAAAGAGAATGAGAGATCGGGATCTCATAGAGGTCTCCTGAGATCAGTTTTTCTGAGAACTCCTTTACTCTCCGGGCCGCCTTCTGGACCTCCTCTTTCTTGACGTCGGCCACCTTTTCAAAAACCTTTTCACAATACCCGCAGGAGGAACAGGAAGTCTGATTGCAATCGTTCTCCTTGAAATGGTCGAGGAACCCATTCAGTTTCTGATTATTCAATTGAATCAAGTCTCTCATCTCCAGATCGAAGACCCTTTCTAACTCAGAGACCTTGAGGATATTGATATGCCGGGGCTGGATAAAATATCTCAGGTGAATTGGAGTAAAGGCTCCTTTCCTCGGGAGGGTGAAAAGATCGAGAAGATTCCCTTCATAGTGACGCCTCTCATAGGCCCTTACATGTTCAAGGAGAAGAGGGGTTCGTTTAAAACGTTCTGTAATTTTGAAATGATCGTACCCCATGGCCTCATAGATGGAGAGGTCCTCAGGCCTAATCCAGGGAGATTTAAGGAGTTCTACAGGATCGGTTAGCTTTCGATAAAGACAGAGGTAACCTGGATACTGAAGATAACAGTACTCCCCTTCCTCTCCTTCCCGGGAGGCGTGACCATCATGGTTGACATGTTCGAAATTGTAAGGGCATTGCCAGAGACAGATGTTGTTGACAATGAGTTCCAGATGGCACTTCACCGCTTTTCGAATGGCCTCAAGGGTTTTGAAGTCCCGGTTGATATGTTCATCAATGATAATCTCCTCCACCCCCATCTCTTCATATTGGAGAGCCTTTCTGACGGTATTGACACGGGCGGTAGTGGAGATTTTTACTTTTAGATGAGGGAAGTGCTTACGGACCAGATCCACGAGATAAGGAATTCCGACAATGACGGAATCTACCCCTGCCTGGTCGATCCACTCCAGGAGATCCATCAATTTTCTGAATCCTTTTTTCGAGTACTGAAGGTTTCCGAGACAGGGAGCGTTGAGGAGATAACTGAATTCGAATCCTCTCTCATGGCAGGCCTGAATATATCTTTCCACTTCCTTTCGACCCACCTGAGGAAGGACAAAGCCAGGGCGTGCCCCTCCGACGATATCGAATGGAAGTTTTCCAAAAAGGGCATCGACGGAGCTCCCTTTAATTTGATCCAGGAACGTGATATCCCAATTGGCTCCTACACGAAGTTTCATTATTTTCAAATTAACACGTCCATGGACATCGTTTCAAGAGAACCCCTTCTTTAATAATATTCTCTACCGACCTTCCTCTTCACTGGAGGGGAGAGGATTATCATGGGAAATTAGTACAAATCGAAGTTAAGATTTGATTTTCTTTTATTCGAATTTTAGAATTGACTCATCTAATATATGGACGAAGAATATTGAATAAAAAAATCCTTGCCATTCTCAGTGCTGCCCACTTTGTCACAGATTTGAATCAGGGAGCCCTTCCCGCCCTTCTCCCATTCTTTAAAGAGGCCTTAAATCTTTCTTATACCCTTTCGGGAACGATCGTCCTCTCGTCAAACCTTACCTCTTCCATCATTCAACCTATCTTTGGGCATCTTTCGGATAAAAGGCAGATCGGGTGGCTTCTCCCTCTGGCCCCTTTAGTGGCCTGTGTGGGGATGTCCCTCACAGGTTTTACCCAGAGCTACCCTCTCCTGATTACCTGCGTCATTCTCAGCGGGATCGGAATTGCCAGCTTCCACCCCGAAGGGTTTAAGACCGCCCATTTTTTTACCGGAGAGAAGAAGGCAACAGGGATGTCCTTTTTTGCTGTGGGAGGGAACTTTGGGATTGCCATAGGTCCCCTCTGGGGAATGTTCCTTGTGACTTCTTTTGCCCTTAAAGGAACTCTGGCCATGATCCTCCCGGGGATCCTTATCTCCGCCATCCTCTTTATGAATCTGGGTCGAATTTCCACTCCCATAAAGAGTTTCTCTAAAGAGATCTCTCAACAAAAAAAAGGGCCCCTCAGCAGAGATCAGAGGCTTTCTTTCGCTCTCCTCATTCTCACCGCTACCATCCGGGCCTGGACCCATTTTGGTCTCGCTACCTTTATTCCATTCTATTATATTAATTATCTTAAAGGGAATCCCATCTATGCAGGAAAACTGGTCTCCACCTTTCTCATCTCAGGGTCAGTGGGCACCCTTCTGGGGGCTCCCATTGCAGATCGAATCGGTCATAGGCGCTTCTTACTGAGCACATTGCTCCTCTCTTTCTTCTTGCTCCTCCTTTTTTATCACAGCAGCGGTTGGTGGCTTTTCATCTTCTTAGGGCTTTCAGGAATGGTTCTGATCTCCTCCTTTGCCATCACCACCGTCATGGCACAAACCTTGCTCCCCCAACATTTGGGAATGGCTTCAGGTATGATGGTTGGATTTACCATGAGTGCGGGGGGAATGGGGGTGACCCTTCTCGGTGCTGTCTCCGATCTCTGGGGAGTTCCCATGGCCATGAAGGCAATCCTTTCCCTCCCCTTGATCGCTTTTGGTGTGGGATGGATGGTGAAGTATCCTCTCCCATTGAAGGAGGATCGATGAAGACCATTTTAGTCACCGGAGGAGCTGGGTTTATCGGCTCCCATCTTTGTGAAAGGCTTTTGAGTCATGGATACCAGGTCATCTGTTTTGACAACTTCGATCCTTTCTATGACCTAAACCTGAAGATCAGAAATGTTGAAGAGATCACAAAAAAATTTCCAAAAACCTTCTCCCTCGTGACGGGAGATATTCGGAATCGGGATCATTTAAAGGAGACGTTTCAAAAGGAAAGGATCGATCTGGTTTTTCATCTTGCTGCCAAAGCAGGGGTCAGGCCCTCCCTTCTGGAACCTCAGCTCTATGAAGAAGTCAATGTCCGAGGAACGATATTTCTCCTGGAGACCTGCAGAGTGTTTGGCGTAAAAAAATTCATCTTTGCCTCCTCCTCTTCGGTTTATGGAGAGAGCAATCGAGTGCCTTTCTCAGAAGACGATCTCGATCTTCGTCCTATTTCTCCCTATGGAGTCACCAAAAGGGCTGGAGAACTTCTCTGTTACTGCTATCATCATCTCTATCAGATGGAAGTCGCCTGCCTTCGAATCTTTACGGCCTATGGACCCAGGCAGAGGCCTGAAATGGCCATCCATAAATTCACTGCATTGGTGGATCAGGGTGAGGAAATTCCGGTTTATGGGGATGGATCCTCCCAAAGGGATTATACTTATATCGATGACCTCATCGATGGAATGACAGCGGTTCTCGACCATCACCAGGGTTTTGAAATCTATAACCTGGGAGAATCCCGGATGACTTCGCTGAAGGAGTTGATCCGTCTCATCGAAGAGAGCCTGGGGAAAAAGGCGAAGATTCAGAGATTAGACCCTCAGAAAGGGGATGTCTCCATGACCTACGCAGATATTCAGAAGGCGAAACAAAGGTTGGGCTATCAGCCAAAAGTCCCCATAGAAGAAGGAATCGAACGATTTGTTCGATGGTATAAGGGGTCAAAGAATCCCTAATTCATCAGGAGGAGAAAGAGATGGATATCCTGTGGATTGTCAATACGAACACTTTCCTGTTAGTGATCCTCATCATCATGGTTTCTTACCTTACCACCCAGCTCAATGCACTGATCCGATGGTTAAAAAGGGAATGACTCCAATTCAGGTAGGCAAGGAGATTCTCCACAGCGTCCCTGACGGGGTATCCTCCAGGACAATTCCCTTTGAAAGAAGAAGGCTTCGAATTTCATCCGCCTTCTTCCAGTCTCTCTTCTTTCTGGCTTGATCTCTCTCCTCCACGAGTTCGAGAACTTCTTTCTCCGTTAAGCCGAGTTTTTTAAGTCCTCTCTCCCTCTGGACCCGAAGATAGGTTTCAGGCTCTTCTTGGAATAGTCCCAAGACCCAACCTATTTTTTTGAAGTGTTGATAGCCCATCGAGAGGAGAGCGAGAACCTCTGGGAAGGGTTTCTTAGGATAAAGGTCCAGGAGGGTATTCAGAGATCTCTGGAGGTCGTGGAAATAGCCTAAGGCCTGGGCGGTATTGAAATCATCATCCATGGCCTCGTTGAATCGAGCCGGGAAGGACGCGATTCTCTCTGCCCATTCCTTGAGAAGCGATTCCTCTGTCTGCCCCTCTTTCTTCAATGGGGAGTCCTTCGAGATTTCTTCTCCAGAGGAAAGGGAAATCTTTTCTTTTATCTCTTTGAGGGTCGAATAAAATCGATCCAAAGCCACCTGACTTTCTTTTAGACCCTCTTCCGAATAGTCCACTGGACTTCTATAATGGTGGGAAAGAAAGAAGAGCCGTAAGACTTCGGGATGCCAGTCCTTAAGAATCTCTTTAATCGTCAGAATGTTTCCCAGCGACTTGGACATCTTCTCTTTATGGATGTTGACGAATCCATTGTGGATCCAGTAGAGAGCAAAGGGTTTTCCTGTGGCGGCCTCGGATTGGGCGATCTCATTTTCATGATGGGGAAAGATAAGATCTTTCCCACCTCCGTGGATGTCGAAGGTTTCTCCCAAATGCTTCTGACTCATCACCGAGCATTCGATGTGCCATCCCGGTCTTCCCTTTCCCCAGGGACTCTCCCAGAAGGGTTCGCCCGGTTTACTGGCTTTCCATAGGGCAAAATCCAGAGGGTTTTCTTTCTTTTCATCGATCTCCACTCGGGCTCCTGCCCTCATCTCTTCTAAATTTCTTTTGGAGAGTTTCCCATAGTCTTTGAATTTTTCGACCGCAAAGAAGACATCTCCATCTCTCACATAGGCATACCCTTTTTGAATCAGGATAGAGATGAGATGGATCATCTCAGGGATGTGATCGGTTGCTTTCGGCTCCACGGTGGGTCTCTCAAGGCCCAATCGTCCCATATCGACATCGAACTCTTTAATGTATCTCTCTGCAATGGTTTTATAGTCCACTCCTTCTTCATTGGCCCGTTTGATAATTTTATCATCGATGTCCGTAAAGTTTCTAACAAAAGTGACCTCATATCCCTGGTATCGAAGATATCGATAAATGATATCAAAGACAATCGCTGATCTTGCATGTCCAATATGGCAGAGGTCATAGACTGTTACCCCACACACATACATTCCTATTTTATTTCCATGTAGAGGAATCAGTTCCTCTTTTCTTCCCGAGAGGGTGTTGTAGACCCGAAGAGGCATCGGCCCTTACTCCTTCCTTTTCAAGAGGCTTTTCCTTCGAGAGCCATTTTAAGACGTTTGATCACTCTTTTCTTTCCCAGAAGGGGGAGGATTTTCACTAATTCTGGCCCCTTCATCTTACCTGTGATTCCGGCACGGAGAGGAACGTAGAGGGATTTTCCACTCTGCCCGGTCCTCTCTTCAAACTTCGAGAGAAGAGAGGTCCAGTTCTCCTCCCCTTTTTCATTGGATTCCTTTAGTAGCACGGAGACCTCTTCCAAGATTTTTCGATTCTCAGGATCTTGGAGGACCTTCTTTGCATCCTCTTCTATTCTAAATTTTTCATCAAAAAAGACCCCTAAATATTCCTCTACCTGAGAGAGAACGACGAGGTTGTCTTTTAGAAGGGAGGCCACCTCTAACAGATATTTTGGCTCAAATTCCTCTACCCTGATTCCTGCCTTTCCAAAATAGGGGGTCAGAAGGGTGAGCAGTCGAGGTGCCTCCGTTTTTCGAATATAGTGACTATTTAACCAATCCAATTTCTTTGGGGAATGGATCGGAGCATTCCTTGAAAGAGAGGAAAGAGAGAATTCCTCCCGGAGCTTCTCTTGCGAGAAGATCTCTTCTTTTGAGGAAGGAGTCCATCCTAAGAGGAAGAGATAGTTAAGCAGGGCCTCAGGGAGATAACCTTCCTCTCGATACTGAGAAACCGAAGTGGCTCCATGACGTTTGCTGAGGGGAGTGCGGTCTGGACCCAAAATGAGGGGGTGATGGGCAAAAAGAGGAGCGCTCCATCCGAAGGCCTGATAGAGGAGGATCTGTCGGGGGGTATTGGAAAGATGATCGTCTCCCCGGATGACATGGGTGATCTCCATCAGGTGATCATCAATCACACAGGCAAAATTATAATCCGCTACCCCATCCGAACGGATAATGATAAAATCGCCAATCCCGCTCAGCTCAAAACTCATTTTCCCATGGATGAGATCCTCAAAGGAAACGCTCCCCTTTCCTACAGGAAATCGAAGAACAAAAGGGGAGCCTTCTGACTCTTTTTCGGAGAGCTCTTCCTTGGTAAGGAGGCGACATCTTCCATCGTATCTTGGCATCAGCCCCTTGGAGAGTTGCTCCTTTCGTAAGGCCTCGAGTCGTTCACGAGAACAGAAACATTTATAAGCCTTTCCCTCTCGAAGGAGTTGTTCGCCAAATTGACGATAAAGCGAGATTCTCTGGGATTGACGATAAGGGCCGAATTCTCCTTTTCCGTCAGGGCCTTCATCCCATTCAATCCCCAACCATCTTAGATCCTCGAGAATGGCCTGGATGAAAGTCTCCGATGAACGCTCTCGGTCGGTATCTTCGATTCGAAGAATGAAACGGCCCTTTTCCCGTTTAGCAAAGATATAATTGAAAAGGGCGGTTCGAGCATTCCCGATATGGAGAAGCCCCGTAGGGGCGGGAGCAAAACGGACTCGAACAGTGGAGTTCATCGGTTTGCTTCTATCTGATTCTCTCAAAGGGTTCCCTTAGAGAACGGATGGAGGAGGGCCGGAACCTTCCTGGACCAAGGCAATCGCATAGGCCGCAATCCCTTCTCCTCTGCCGGCAAAACCCAATCCTTCCGTCGTCGTCGCCTTGATGCTAATCCTTCCTGTCTCCATCTCTAACACTTCGGAGATCATTTTTATCATCTTAGGGAAATATTCGATGAGTTTTGGCTTCTCGGCCACAATCGTGGTGTCGATGTTTAGGATTTGGAATCCCTTTTCTTTAACTATCCCGAAGACTTTTTTCAAGAGGAGGAGACTCGGGATATTTCGATATTGAGGATCCGTATCTGGAAAATGACGTCCGATGTCTCCTTCTGCGATCGCTCCAAGGAGGGCATCGCAAATGGCGTGGGTAAGGACATCTGCATCCGAGTGCCCCTGAAGCCCAAGGAGATAGGGGATTCTCACCCCTCCCAGAATAAGGGGACGGTTGGGAACTAAGGGATGGACATCATAACCAAATCCCATTCTCATCTGTTTTGCCCTTTTTTGATTGAGATTCCATTTCAAGGAGAAAGTGAGCCAGGATCAAATCTTCCTGGGTCGTAATTTTAATATTGGAATAAGAGCCCGGAAGGAGACGGACCTTTATTCCCAATCTTTCCACAAGGGTGGCATCATCAGAAACGGACATTTCTTTAAAGAGGGCATTCGAGTAGGCTTTTCGAAGAATGGAGGCCTGAAAAGCCTGAGGGGTCTGAGCCTGCCAGAGGGTGTCTCTTTCTAAGGTCTGAAGAACGATTCCATCAGAAGTAGCCATTTTGATCGTATCCTTCACAGGAACAGCCACGACTGCAGCCCCCGAACGGTCGGCCTCCTGAATGGAGGCCTCGATCATCTTCTGGGTGACAAAGGGCCGGACTCCATCATGGACGACGATGATCTCTGTATCTTCAGGTAAGGCCTCGATTCCCTTTTTCACAGAATCCTGTCTCCGTTTTCCCCCGGGGATGATTTTTAAGACCTTTTGGTAATGATAGGGTTCCACCACTTCTTTCAAGCAATACTCTAAATCCTCCTCTCCCACCACCACCAGAATGGAACGGATCAGAGGACATCTTTCAAAAGGGGCAAGAGTATGGCTGAGGATGGGTTTGCCGCCAAGAGAGATAAACGGCTTCTTTATCCCCGCCTTGAGGCGTTGACCCTTTCCTGCTGAAACGATAATCGCATCTGATTTTATCAAGGGTTGTTTCTTTCTGGTGTCAATTAATAATCCGTATGGAAGGAGTAATAATAATCTTTCCCCCGGCCCTCCCGAACCGCCTCTTCCTTCAATTTAGCGAAGATCATTCTTCCAGCGGGAGTCTGAAGGACACTGGTCACCACGACATCCACATTTTTGCCGATCTGTCGTCGACCATTGTCGACCACGATCATCGTCCCATCATCCAGATAGGCAACACCCTGTCCTGTCTCTTTCCCTTCCTTCAAGATTTTAACATTGATTTCCTCTCCTGGAAGGACGACCGGCCTCAAGGAATTGGCAAGGACATTGATGTTCAGAACCTCAATCCCCTGGAGTTCTGCCACCTTATTGAGATTGGAGTCATTGGTCACGATCTTTCCCCCCACCTGTTTAGCCAGTTCGATCAACTTAGCATCGACCTCTCGGACAGAAGGGTAATCGGTATCGATGATCTGGACGTCGGTGTCAACCTGCTTCTGGAGATGATTCAGGATTTCCAGACCTCTCTTTCCTCGAGTTCGTTTGATGGGGTCGGAGGAGTCTGCGATTCGTTGAAGTTCATTGAGGATGAAAGTCGGGATGATCAGGGTTCCTTCCAGAAAGCCTGTCTCTGCAATATCAGCAATTCGACCATCGATAATGACACTCGTATCAAGAATTTTCGGGGGTCCTCCTCTGGAGGAGAGTTTGGCGAAAGGCCTTCCTCCCGCAAGATGAAACTCTTCCCCCTTTTTTAGCCCGATTCGAAGACCTGTATAGCCCAACACGCCATAAAGGAGAGCTAAGAAAGGCAGAGAGAGGGATGAAGATCCAAAGACACGGGAAAAGAAGATGGCAAAAATGAAATAGGCGATGATCAATCCTAAGAAGAGTCCAATAAAACTTCCTAATAGGCACCTTAAGGGAATCTTCTTTAACTTTTCCTCAAGAAAGAGGGTGAGGCCAGCCAAAAGAAATCCACCCGTTGCTCCGACCAATGCCATGGAAGGGGAAGGAGAGAGCGACCTCATCAGCTCAAATCCTCCCCACCCACAAATGAAGAATAGTAAAAATCGAAGAATCCAAGCTCCCATTGGTTTCACCTCCTTTCTTTAAAAATAAGTTCTTTCGATAAAGGGAGGAACTTGAAATGGTAGGGAAGACCCTTAAGATCCAAAAATGGCTTTGATCTCCCTGAGAATTTCAGACTCCTTGACCTCTCGAGCAATGGCCAGTTCTTTGACCAAAAGATTTTTGGCCATATCTAAGATCTTTTTCTCTCCAAAGGAGAGCTCTTTTTCATTCTTAAGGAGGTGGAGGTCTCTCAAGACCTCCGCAATCTCGTAAATCGATCCCGTATTAATCTTTTCCATATATTCTCGATATCTTCGATTCCATGTCTGGTTATCGATGGTAACATCTCGATTCTTTAAAATCTCCATTACCTTTCGGACGTCAATTTTACGGATCACCGTTCTTAAACCTGCGGACTTCACATTGTCTTTGGGGACCATGATCGTCATTCCATTGTCGACAAACCGAAGGATATAGAAACTCTGCTCCTTTCCAGATATTCGCTTCGTTTCAATGGCTTCGATGACTCCAACCCCATGGCCTGGATACACTGCTTTATCACCCACTTGAAACATAGAATTAAACCTCCTTTCCCATCTTCGACCTGTTATAAAGGTCTTTTATGAGATAGATTTTAAAGGTCCGTGAGAGAGTGTTAGAAGAAATCAGGACCCTTTCGTACGGACCAATTTTATAAGATCCATCGCCTCGGGTTTCTGGCCCTGAATCCAATGACCGACTGAGGCATCGATTCCGAGAAAAGCGGAAATCTGAATCCTTGTTTTGACCTCCTTTCGCTCTTCATCGCTTCCTGTTGGAAGGACTTCCATCACATCGCCCACTTTTAATCCACTCAATTTCCCCGCGTTAATATAAACCTCTTTTCCCTCGACCTTGGCAATTCGTCCAAACCATTCGACCCGATCCAGTTCCTTAGACAGGCTGCGTGCTAAATCAATCAAAGCGATCTCAACGGCTCTGGTTTTTGCCTTTTCTTCGGCAAAGGTCCCTTTCATTTTGGTGGCAAGGATAGGGTTTTGAGTCAAAAGCGTCTTCATTAGCTTTCCAGAGCGGGTTTCAAAGATCTTCGCCTCGATCTGGATAATAGAGGAAGCAAGCCCCTCTTCGTCTTTTGGTCCTTTTGTAATAAAAGTATAGGGACCAGAAAGTTGTCCTGTGACTACGGCATGAACTCCAAAGGCTTCATTCAAAAGCCGTAATCCTGTCGGACTCTCCAATTCTCTTTCGGAAAGCCCTCTTTTTTTAAGAAAATCTCTCACCATTGGATAGTCTATGAAGATAAGATTCGGGTTTTTTTGGGAAACATCCTTTATTAATTTTTCAGCCATCCAGTCTCCTAATAACTCTTCCTCTGAGGGGGTCCTATCATCGAAATAGGCAAGGAGTACTTTCTTCTTCAAAGGGCCACTGAGAGAAACCGGAGTCACCGGAGAGAGGTCCAATTTTGAGGAAGAGGGCGATGGAGGAGAAGAGAGGGTCATTTGAACCTCTTCCTTTCTCGTCAATGGAAGGAGGTAGGATTCTTTATGGGTCAGATATTCGTCTACCGGGATATAAAGGTACTTAGGTTGGAGGGGGTCCTGGGTGGTCTTGGGGTTGAGGACCTTCACATACTCCATTTTATCGATAATAACGATTTCTTTATCGACTAACTCTTTCATCTTTGCCTTATGGGGAGGCCCCTTTTTGATTGGAAACCAGGATGGGGTGGAACAGGCAAAAATAAAAATAGGGAGAAGGAAAAGGACGAAAAATGAAACCCTAACTTTTTTCAATTCCATCTTTCCTTTAAATTTTAATAAATTATATCCTAAATCCGTTTAAAAATCAATGAGGATGGCCAG
>JBBIMX010000054.1:0-18895 GCA_037444165.1 Deltaproteobacteria bacterium
CCATTGTAGAAATGGGTTTCTGATTAAAACAAACCAAAGTAACGATTTCTATGGATCATTTAAGGTAGCCGCACCATGGGTTTCTCCAATACCCCTCTCGGGCTTATTCCCCACTTCAGTGAGGGATTATGAGTAACCCATCACTGAGGGGTGGTAAAAAAATATTGATGTATGAGAGGTTAGGAGTGATGAGTTAGTGGAAGATAAAATTCTTTGATTTTGTTTGTGATGTAGAGTATTTGTTCCTCTGTAAGATGAGGAAACATAGGTAAGGAAATAATCTCATAGGCTACCTTTTCAGTTATTGGATAGAGGCCCTTTTCAAATCCATTATTGGAGTATGCCTTCTGAAGATGAAGGGGTATTGGATAGTGAAGGCCTGTGCTGATTCCATTATCTAAAAGGTATTTCTGAAGTTCATCTCTCTTTTTAGCTCGAATCACATAGAGGTGAAAAACAGGTTTGGACCAATGAGGGACGAAAGGAACTATAATGCTGCGGTTTTCGTTTTCCGAATTCGATAATAAGAGGTGAGTGTAAATAGAAGCGTTTCGCCGCCGTTTTTCATTCCATTCTTCAAGGTGCCTCAATTTAATCCTTAAAATCCCACACTGGATGGTATCGAGGCGCCCATTATAACCTTCAAAATCGTGATAATATTTTTTTGCCTGGCCGTGGTCGCGAAGCATCGAAACCTTTCGGGCAATTTCAGGGTCATTTGTCGTCACAGCCCCACCTTCTCCACAGGCACCTAAGTTCTTTCCGGGATAAAAACTGAATGCTCCTGCTAATCCCATAGAACCTGCCTTTTTCCATCTCCCTTCTTTCCGGGAATAGTACCCTGCTCCGTGAGCCTGACAGGCGTCTTCAATGACAATGAGGCCATAACGGTTTGCAATCTCAAGGATTGAATCCATATCGGCACATTGGCCATAAAGATGGACGGGAATAATTGCTTTGGGAATATGGTTACTTGGGTTACTTGAGTTACTTGAGTTGCCTGAGTTGATTGGGTTGAGGGAGTGGAAGCGTTTTTTGAGGTATTCCTCGAGTTTGTTGGGGTCCATATTGTAGGTTTTTTCATCAATATCGACAAAAGCCATGGAAGCTCCGGCTTGAGAAATAGCTTCAGTCGTGGCGATAAAAGTATTGGGCACGGTGATGACTTCATCCCCCGGACCGATTCCAGCGGCTATTAAGGCAAATCGTAAAGCATCGGTACCGCTATTTACGGCTACACAATATTTAGTTTCGCAAAATTGGGCAAACTCATCTTCAAAGGCCTGAACTTGAGGACCACCCATAAAAGAGGCAGTTCTCAAACACTCCCGGAAGACTGAGATGAACTCTTCTTCTAATTCTTGATGAAGCGTGATTAAATCGAGAAATGGGATTTTCATCATTTTCCTCTTATAAAAGAATCGAAGGCGTTTCTTACATTTTTGCTTCGAATCTTAAGTCTTCCACTTTCGATTCAAGTGGTTCGAGCACACGGATAGGCCGGGCCGGGTTTCCTGCTACAATTGTATTGGGGGGAACATCCTTCGTCACGACACTTCCTGCCCCAACGATTGAGTTTTCGCCAATGACGACATTACTTAGAATGGTACAATTGGATCCAATCGAGGCACCTTTCTTTACTAAGATAGGTTCTACCTTCCAATCCTCCTCGGTTTTAAGTCTCCCCTCAGAATTTGTTGCCCGAGGATAAGTATCATTAATAAATACGACACTGTGACCGATAAAGACATTATCTTCAATGGTCACTCCCTCACATATGAAAGTATGACTTGAGATTTTACAGTATCTTCCAATCCTAGCATTTTTCTGTATTTCGACAAAGCAACCAATCTTCGTATAGTCGCCAATCTCGCACCCATAGAGGTTGACGAAATTATGAATGATGACTTCTTTGCCGAGTTTTACATCTGGAGCTATGGACTGAAATTTCATCGGTTACTCCTCATTAGGGAATAAAGGAATATTTATGAGGGAGGGGTGATTGAAAGGGCATGAGTTAGCGCCAGGAAGATGCCATTAATAAACCATTACCATTGTGACGGTTTCTCCTACTTAATTCTCGGCCTATTTGAATCTGGACTGCCTTTCCAGAAAGCTTCAGGGATTTACTCGCTGCTTCAAGAATGGAAACGACACGTAAACCATTATAGCCATCTGTTAAAGGTGGGATTCCTCTTTTTATACATTCGATAAAATGATCACATTCCTTTTTTAGGGGCTCATAATCCTCGATTCGAGGACTATAGATATCCCCATATCGATAAGAAAAATGGAAATCTGCATAGGTATCGTAATAGGGAGGTACTTCCACACCTTTATCATAAATTTTAATTTTTTCTTGTGGTTCAATATCGTCGTAGACGAGCATTCTCCTCGAACCCACAATGGTGGTTCGACGGATCTTGTTAGGATCGAGCCAACTGCTATGGATAAAGGCAATGATTCCATTTTTAAAATTAAGGGTGGTCGTTGCTACATCTTCAATTCCAGGATGAAAATGGGCTTTCCCTTGACAGTTTACCGTAACCGGAGTCTCTCCAATTACATAAAGGATCGTTGAAATATCGTGAGGAGCAAGATCCCAGACCACATTAATATCGGGTTGAAAAAGTCCAAGATTAACCCTTATGCAACTGATATAAAGGATCTTTCCAAGTTCCCCATTCTCTATAATCGTTTTGATCTTATTCACCGCGGCCGTATATTCGAAGGTATGGTCCACCATCAAGATTAACTTCTTCTCTTCGGCAAGTTTAATTAATTCAAGAGCCGTTTCGTAGGAATGGGTAAAAGGCTTCTCAACCAATACATGTTTCCCATGTAAAAGGAAGTCTTTGGCAATCGGATGATGGGTTTTGACCGGAGTGGCTATTGCGACTGCATCCAAATCAGGTCTTTCGAGCAAATCCTTATAATCGGTCAACACCTCCACAGAGGGATAGAGGGTCTTCATCCGGTCCAATCGCTTTGAATCTAAATCGCAACAAATGATCCCATCAACCTTGTTCGATTGAATGAAATTCCTAACAAGGTTAGGACCCCAATACCCACAACCAATCACTGCAAGCTTCATAAAACCTCCTTCTTTAAAAGCTTAGCGCTAAGCGCGTAGCGTAATTAGATTACTTAATTGAGATAAGAATTAGAGAGCTCCGGAGGATTGGATGACGGCTTTGATCGTTTTTAATAATATTTTTGCGTCGAGCCATAACGACCAGTGAAGGGCATATTTTAGGTCAAGTCGGACCATCTCATCAAAAGAAGTGCGGCTTCTTCCCTCTACCTGCCAGAGCCCTGTCATTCCAGGCTTAACCTCAAGAATTCTTCTTAGATGCCAAGGCTGGTATTTCTCGACTTCATAAGGAATGGGTGGTCTTGGTCCTACCAAGCTCATCTCCCCTTTTAATACATTAAAAAGCTGAGGGAGTTCATCAATACTGCTTCGTCGAAGAATTCTTCCCACTTTAGTAATGCGAGGGTCGTCCTTCATTTTATAAAGAGGTTTCCCTTCTTCCCCCTGGTTTATTTTCTCTAACTCTCCCTTAATCAAATTGGTTATATATTCCCTATGAATTTGATCATCCCCATTTGTCTTCATGGATCGAAACTTATAAAAAGGGAAACGAACTCCTCCCCTCCCTAAACGGTATTGCTTAAAAATAACGGGACCAGGAGAGCTCAATTTAATAGCCATGGCTGTTATAAGCATAAGGGGAGAAAAGAGCAGAATTCCAAAAAGAGATCCTACGATATCGATTATTCTCTTCACAATGAGCTGTACTCTTTTAGATGAATTGAATTCATCAAGATTGATGGGAAAGAGGTCGGGAATGGTTTCTTCTTTTAGGAGTTTTTCAAATAGATGATCAGGATAACTACTCAAAATGATCGAAGAGGACATGTTCCCATTTTGACTTACAATCTTTTCAACACATCGATTTGCTCCCTCTCTATTTGTGTCAGGAAGAAGGAGTCCAATAACCCTATCCTCTACCCATCCCTTAATATCTGTTTCGCGTGTATTTTTACATACAAGTTCTATAAATTTTTTGATTGTCTTCTCACTCGGATCCTCTTCTTCCCGAAGATAAAAAAGAATAATGGAAAGAGGCATGTTAGAGCGATCTGCACGCCGTTTCTCTAATCTCAAGATATTGAGGAAATGAAATTTAGGATATATTTGAAAAGTTTGATTCATGTGTTGGTCGGTCTGGTTTATTTGGTCATTCTCGTCAGGGAGATTGGAATCGTTGGGTGGAACGGAAGGATTCCTCTTTTAGAAATTTTTCAAGGGCTTTATATAACACACATTTTGTGAAACGGGACCAGCAGTTCTCTCTCTGGCAATGGCTTGTCTCTTCGTCTCCTTCAAGTTTGATTTTGTGATATTTACAATCGAGACAGTGTTTGAGAATCATAGTAAATCTCCTTTATTAATGGAGGGATAATGGAGATTATTCGGGTCTTAAATCTGTTTGTTTTTCTCGAACCTCTTCTTCATTTAATTGGCTATTCTGACCGTATCGATTATTAAGAGTAAGCATCAGTTTTTCGAGCCGCCTGGAGTGATAATCGAAGTTTCTTTGCAGGTTTCGGATAGCCGCAATATGCTCCTCCATCTGGTCGAGAATCTCCTTCATTTTTCCCTCCGTTGACATGAATTATTAGAGTTATTTGAGTTACTTGGGTTACTTGGGTTACTTGAGTTTATTGGGTTGCTTGGGTTGACTGGGTCTATCTGGTTTATCTGGTTTATCTGGTTTGTCTGGTCTGTCTCGTTTATTTGGTTGGAATATTGGAATAATGGAATATTGGGATAATGGGAAAAAGCTAAAAGTTGAACGGTTACGGTTACGAAGCCCGTATCGGTTGACGTTTACGTTAATCGTCAAAAAGATTTACGTAACCGAATAACGTTTAACGATACGGGGATCGTTGACGAAAAACGGATAACGACGCTTGGATTGATTGGGTTGGTGCTTTATCAAACTGAATTCGAATAGGCTACCGCCGGTTCGAATTTTGTTCAATTCTACAAAATTGATAACCAAATTGAATTGTAAAGGCCACGATGGTTCGTGGAAAAAGTTAAATATTTCTAATTATTGGGTTGCAATTCGAAAAACCCAATAAACCCGATAAACTCCTCAGGCGACTTTTTCGATCATAGAGTAATGGAGTTCCACCTCTGGTTGATAACCTATTAAGTTCAAAAGTATCCGGACCCGTTCCTTGTCTGAGAGCCACCTTTCAAAGATTCCGACGAGATCTTTCAAAGGTCCTGATGTTATTCTCACCACATCGTTAGGTTTGAAGTCGCGCTTCATCCTTACAATGTTTCTCTCATCCGTTCGTTCCTTAATGATGATAATCACTTCTTCTGCAAGAGGAATAGGATACCCTCCAAAGCCAAGGACACATTTGACCCCTTTTCCCCACCGAACCAGAGGATAATTGATTTCGAGGTCAAATTTCCCAAAGATATATCCTGGGAAAAGAGGCTTAAGTTCCTTGCTCATCCTTCCATTTCGATAATTAAAGCACTCGATGAGAGGACTAAAGATCTCTACCCCTTTATTAGAAAGATAGGTTGTCGCCTCTTCTTCTTTTTTGGGTTTTGTTTGTATTACGTACCAATGTTCCATTTTTCCCTATATGTATATGGCTTAAGGAGCTCGTGCTATTTTTTATAATATTTATAATGATAGTATTTTGAATAATAGCTCGATGCCTTCAGATCGACCTGATTAAGAACGACTCCAAGAATCTTTTGAGAATCGATGGATTTGATGGCACGCTGAACCGTCTCTCGAGGCGTTCGGTCAGCCAAAATTACCAGAATAATTCCGTCAACCAGTTTGGAGAGTAAAGCAGGTTCACTGGTTGAAATAATGGGCGAAGAATCGATAACAATATAGGTTGAATCCCCCGAACTTTTAAGAGAGGTCAAGAGTTCTTCCATCCTTTTTGAACCAATGAGCTCGGTGGATTTGCTCGACGGTGGTCCTGAAAGAATGACCTGAAGATTCTCAGTTCCTGACTCCATCAAAATATTGGACAATGGAGTTTGTCCTGAAAGATAGTCCGAAAGGCCTTTCGAATTCTTTAGCCCATCAAAATAAATCCCTGACTTTCGAAGATCGCTGTCGATGAGGATAGACTTTTTATGAATCTCCAAGGAAATCGCCATGGCGAGGTGAATCGCTACCGTGGTCTTTCCTTCTCCAGGAGCAGCACTTGTAATAAGAATGGAATGAGGAGGATTGGGAAGACGATGAAAGACCTGAGTTTTAAGTTTTCGGAACTCCTCTGTTGCAAATGAATTCAAAGAGATGAGTTCAAAGGGGGCCTCCTCTTTGTGAGGAAGTTCAAGCCCCCTTGCCTTCTCAGTTTTCTTCTCAGAAAATGACTCCATCTTCCGATGAACCATCTTTTCTTCAAATACCTTTAGAGGGGACCTCTCTTTTTCGACCTTCTTTTTTTCTTCTTCTGCCTTTTCAAGGGCACGATAGACACGGCTCATAATCCAAAACCTCGCAGAGAGTTATTATTCGTAGCCATTATTTAATCCCTACAGAATTAGGGTATGGATTACCCTCAGTAAAAACTGTGTTATATATTGAAAGCCCTGATAAGCCTCCTGAAAAAATCCATTTAAATACCCTGATTGATATAAATAGAACAGGCCTGTAAAAAAGATCATGCCGATTATTGGTACAAGCATTTTTTTCCAGATTTTTTGGGGTTTGGGGTTGAGATGGAGGTCGGTAGAAACTTCGCGGACGGATTTTTCATCAACCACTTTCTGATCCAGGGCAAAACCATTAAGAAGGGCATTATCACAAAGGATATTGATTAACCGTGGAATCCCTCCCGACCTTCGATAAATCTCCTTGATCGCCCTCTCGGTAAAAATAGGTTCAGTGGCTCCTGCAATTCTTAACCTTTTTTCAATGTACTCTCTGGTCTCTTTTAAGGAAAGAGGAGAGAGTTGAAATCGCAAATTGATCCTCTGCCGGAGTTGACGGAATTCGGGTTGAGAAAGGATCCTATCCAGTTCGGGTTGACCTACAAGAACAATCTGAAGAAGTTTGGATCTTGAAGTTTCAAGGTTCGAAAGGAGTCTAATCTCTTCAAGGAGTTCGGGTTTTAATCCCTGCGCCTCATCAACAATCAAAACGACTCGTTCATTCTTCCGATAGGCATGCAGAAGATAACGATGAAGATGGTGAAGATGTTCCCCTTTCGTCTGTCCCTGAACCCTTACTCCCAAATCCCGGAGAATATACTGGATGAAATCATTGACCGTCAGCTTTGGATTGAAGAGAAAAGCGGTTTTGGTATGATTGTTCCCATCCAGTTTTTCAAGAAGATAGTGAAGGAGTGTTGTCTTTCCGGTTCCAACTTCTCCCGTGATTACAATAAACCCCTTCTTCTCCCTCACCCCATAAAGGAGATGAGCTAAAGCTTCTCTATGACTCTCACCCAGATAGAGATAGTCCGGGTTGGGTGTCACATTGAAAGGATTCTCTTTTAAGCCATAAAATGTTTCATACATCATTCAGTCCGTAAGTGGTTATTTTGTAAACCATTCCTCGGTCAGGCGGCTTTTCGTTTTTGGTCCTCCTTTAGGTTAGGGAGAGTCGCAAGGACGGAGATTCCCAAATAATTTTCTACTTCTGAAACGGTATGAAATGATCGATCCAGGGATTCTCGAAACCATGTTAACCCCACCCCAGCCACAAGGCCGATTACGGCTCCAATGAGAAGGATCCGATTACGATCCGGTTTAACCGGTTTTTCTGGAAGACGAGCAGGATCGAGCACCTTAAACTGCTCACCCTGTTGTTTTCTTTCAAGGTTCTCTGCCATCTGGGCCTGAATCTTCTTATCCAAGAGCGACTGATAATTTGCCTTCAGAAGATCATAATCCCGGGTCAAAAGAATGAGTTCTTGTTCCTTCTTCGGTGTATCTTCGATCCTCTTTTGATAGAGGGCAATCTGTTCTTTTATGTTTTTGAGCTCCTCTCTCGATCGTTTGGCCTCAAGGACGGCACTGTTATATTGTTCGGTATATTGAGCTATCAATCTCTCTGTATTTGGATCAGGAGCAGGAGGAGGAAGATCTTGCTCCACCACTCCTTCTCTCTGTCTTCTTAGTCGAGCCTCTCTTTCAGCCTCCTGTTTTTCGAGCAATTCTTTTACCTTGGGCTCGAGGTTAGCAATCTTTCGTTTCAAATCAATGACATCAGGATGAGTCTCTTTATATCTCGATTGAGCCACTTCTAAGTCCCGCTTTAAATTATTATACTGGATGATTAAAGGATCCTGAGGAATTCGATCCTCAACGATCTCTTCCTGGCCAGAAATGATTATCCTTCGCGCCGTCTGTGGAACAATGGGTTCTCGTTTTTTCAACTGTTCAATCTGGTTTTGAAGGATAACGGATCGATCTTCGGCTGCTCTCAAATTTTCGCTGGTCGTTTGAAGCTGCTGTTGAAGGCGTTCGAGAATCCTTAAGTTGGCATCGAGTTGCTGAGGAAGAAGACCCATAGAGCGTTCTTTGAAATTTCGAATTTCTTGTTCCTTCTTCTTTAACTGCTCTTCTAAGGAAATGAGCTCTTTGGTAATAAATTCGGAAGTTCGTTCAGCCTGAGTTTCTCGAACTCTCAGGTTCTCTTCGATAAAGAGGGAGGCCAGTTTGTTTGTCACAAGCATGACGGTTCGTGGCTCAGAGCCCTCATAAGAAATGGTAAATGAATTCGTAGAAGGGTTTCTTCTATCCCCTCTTGGTTCCTGAACCTTTACCTCGATCGCTTTTCTCATGGTTTCGACGACTTCTTCTTTTGGAACTTTCTTTCTGAGGTCGGGATAGAGATTAAACTCTTCGATCACCTTCTCTAATCGAGTTCGGCTCAATATTTCCTGGCTGATGGTGTTCAAACGGCTTGCCACAGACTCTGTAATCGTAGGACGGACATAATTCTCGGGAACACTCTGAGGTTGAACCAGAATCAGAGTGGTTGCGCGATAGACTTTTGGAAGTTGTTTGTAGACCACAAAAGCACCGATAAGGGAAATCATTAAAGGAAGGATAAGATACCACTTCCTTCGAAGCCCGATCTCGATATAATCATGAAGTCCTAAGGGTTTTGGTTCTTGCATTTTTTCCTCAGATTCCCGCCAAGGGCTGAGCGCTTAGCCCATGGCGAATTTAAAATTTAATAGGAGGCGGTGATTCGAAAGACGCCCCGGTATTCGCTATAATCCCTTTCTGAAATATTCGAATGATTCTCTCGATGAGAGAATTCCAAAGAAAGTCCCAACCATCTCATGACCTGATAAGAGCCATTTACCCCTGCCCCCCAAATTCGATCAATGGCTCCATCGGTATATTTGGCTCTCTCATAGCTTCCCCTTAATCCCACTGTCATCCTTTCGAGCAGGCGATGTGAAATCGTTCCGATTAAACGGTGGGATTTGGTAAATCCAAGATTCTCTGCGGTAAAGTATTCCTCCACATAGCCTCCCTGAAAGGCGACCGTATAGGTTGTCCTCTCTGCTCGTTCGGTCATAAGGGCATCGTAATATAGCCCTCCTGTAGTTGAACCTCGATCTGGATTCTGCCAGAAATATCCCACCTGAGCTCTCACACTTAATGTAGGACTGAAGGCATGTTCTACTCCAAGGCTCGGCCTATAGACTTCATAGTCAATCGAGGGGGATTCAAAGTCTCTATACAAATAGGTGTACTCTCCGAAAAGAGAGGTTCTTGGAGTGAAGCGGTGGATAAAGCGGCCTGTTGCAAGATGGCCAATCCAATCGGCCGAACGTTCAAAGTCTCCAAAGGTCAAGGCATACTCCAGAAACATTCCATTTCGAATATTGAACCAGTAGCTGAGTCTTGGGTTCACCGTATTTTCCATGCTATCCTCAGCAGTTCGGCTCTGAATCTCATAGAGATTGTTTCGGAAATTGATTGAGAAAAGATTCTCTCTTCCAAATCGATATTCAGCCGAGGGTTCCACTACATTTCGAAAATACAAAACCCTCCTGTAGGTTCTCGAAAGAAATCTCTGACCTTCCACTGCGATCACCGAATAGTCGGTCTCTCTAATCTCATTGGATCGAATCAGGTAATCCCGGATTCGGAAGATCAGGTTCTTTGTAGGGGCATACCACCCATTCAGCGTTCCATTTAGACTCACGTAGTTATCATCCTCTTCTTTCGCATAAAAGACAAAACCTGCCCGAACATCAAGATCCATTCCGAACTTTTCTTCGGCTGTTGGAGCTCGGCGAAATTCTCCGGTAACCGGTGATCGCTTCAGGGTTGAAAATCTTAGACCAGGGGAAATGGTCGTGATGAAATCATCCCTTCGATTTCGGGAAGTGAGATCGATGTTGTCGTTATACTCGCCCTCGAGGGTAATGGAGGGCTGAAAATATTCAAAGATGTCTTTCACCTCACAGAGAGCCAGAGAAGGAAGAAGTAGAAACAGGATTGCCAATATGAATCGTGAGGCGTAAGGCTTAAGGCGTAAGGTATTTTTATTGTCCATTCGATATCCTCTTTTCTCCATTGATCCAAAACATCATGGGACGATAATGGTGTCTCCGGCTTTGAGAATTAGGTTGGATTCCAGATTTTCCCCTTTCATCAAACTCTTATAGTTAATGACAAAGCGTTTCTCCTTTCCATCTTCCTTTCGAATGACCAGGATCTTTTTTGGATTGGCCCAATCGGTAAATCCACCTGCCATCGGAATGATCTGAAGGATCGTGGTCTCACTTCTAAGTCGATAGACCCCTGGATTTCTTACCTGTCCAGAAACATAAACTTTGAAACTATTGGCCTCCATGACGATGACCGAGACATTCGGGTTTTCAATGAATTCTTTTAGTCTTCTCGTTAGCTCCTCCTTCAATTGAAGAGGAGTTAATCCAGCCGCCTTGATTTCATGGATCAAAGGCAGTGAGATAAACCCATCCATTCTCACCGGAACGGTTCTTGATAGGGCTTCTTCCCTCCAGACATGGATATAGAGGATGTCCTCTGCACCAATCACATAGCGTTCACTGTCCACACCCATCTCAGCCTGAGCCTGTTTTTTAGAAAGGATCTCCTGCTCTGTCTGAGAGAAAGCCAAACTGAAGCCCATAAAAAGAATGAACAGGATGGATAGAGTAGCTTTGAAGCCTGGTTTCATATTTTAACTCCCCTTTCTTCCTCTGATGGGGGCTGAAAGAGTTTACTTAAAAGGTCCTTTGTGTCTGCTCCATTTGCAGGAAAACAGAACTGGTCAATCATAATCTCATACCCTATCCTTCTAAAATCAAAATACTGAAGGGTTTCTTTGAACCGTTCTTTTGCCCTCTCGGCCATCTGGAGGTCTGCATAAGGGAGAAGAACAACCAAACTCTCTTCTCCCAGAAAGGCCAAAATATCGCTCTCTCGCATTTCGACCGAAAGGAGGTCCCCCAATGTTTCGCGACAGGTTTCAAGGTTCCATGAATGGCCATCATTTGAAATCCGATGGATCTTGAGACAGAGTAGAGAAATAAAGTTCTGATATCTGCGGGCCCGTTTTATCTCAAGATCGAGAAGGTATAGAAAAAGTTTTTGATCGATAATCCTCCCAAATGACTCTCTTATCTCCTGCCCTCTCTCCATCGTTTCTCCTTTTCAAGAACTTCATTTTTTCCCAATCCTAAATCCGACTTCTCTGAGTTCAGCCCATCGCCATCCTTTTGATTCAATCCACTCTCAAGGCCATATTTATCCACTTTATAGAGTAATGCCTTGTAACTGATGCGGAGTAATTTCGCCGCCTCTTTACGATTCCAGCGAGTCTGCTGAAGGGTGGCCTCAATAAGTTCACGTTCTGCAAGTTCAGCCGCTCTTTTGCCAACCTCTTTCAGATTAAATAGGGGTCTTCGAGTCTCGGGAATGGATGAAAAAAGAGGAGAATTTCTCTGTACCCTTTCTCCTCCTTCTATCTTCTCATAGAGGGATTGCAGGACCATTTCTTCTTCGCCCAAGATGACCAATCTCTTGATCAAATTTTCTAATTCTCGGATATTTCCAGGCCAGGAGTAGGATTTGAAGGTTTCGATCAATTTTGGGGATGGAGGTGAAACCTCTCTCCCATACTTCTTCTTATATAAATTGAAGAAATATTCTGAAAGGGGGACAATCTGCTCGATTCGGTCACGAAGAGGAGGGATTGTAAGATTGATCACATTGATTCTGAAGAAAAGGTCCTCACGAAAACGTCCTTCCGCTAAGGATCGCTCTATATTATTTTTGGTCGTTACAATCACGCGGGTATCAATCACTAATTCCCCATCTCCCCCTAATCGTGAAAAAGCTCCATCTTGGAGGACCTGCAGAAGCTTTGCCTGGAGAGAAAGGTCCATCTCTTCGATATCGTTTAGTAAAATGGTTCCTCCATTTGCCATCTCAAATTTGCCAGGTTTTTTCAGATGGGCACCGGTAAAAGCGCCCTTTTCAAAACCAAAAAGCTCACTTTCGAGAAGGTTTGGAGGAATGGCGGCGCAGTTGACTTTCACGAAAGGCCTGGCTCTTCGATGAGAAGAGTTGTGAATGGTTCGTGCCACTAATTCTTTCCCGCAACCGCTCTCCCCTTTTATCAAAACAGTAATATCGGTTTTGGCCACTTCATCAATAATCGACTTAATGGTGGCCATCTTATTGCAATTAGAAAATATAATTTCGGTGATTTCTCTCATCGTCTAAAGAACCCCAACCAAAGGCCGGGGTTATAGGACCTAAATTCTAAAACTTGAAATCCTGAACAATTAATACAACAGGCAAACCCTATGCCAAATGGAAATGGTCTGAATTAAAAGTCTAACGTATCGAGATATGAAAAATTTTTCTCCTTTCTAAAAAGGATTTGAGAGTGGAAATAAAAACAGAGTGGAAAATAGGAGAAATTTTTTAGAAATAAGTGGTAAATTACTTCCGTTATTTTCCATTTTTTATCATCCCTGGAGCTTTATTTCCTTTTTTAAGTCTATTCTTAGAATAGACCCTATCTAATTAACTTCTATTAATTGGATGGGGGAATTATTTTATTGTCTAAGCCACACTCCTTGATCTTATAGAGGAGCGCTTTATAGCTAATATTAAGAAGACCTGCGGCCTTTTTGCGATTCCAATTGGTCATCTCTAAGGCCCTGGCAATCACCTCGGTCTCCGCCTTGATCATGGCCTCTCGATGCACTTCTTTCAAAGAAGGCCAGAGTTTCTTGTTCAGGATCACTCTCTTTGGATCGGAGAGGACTTCATTTTCTACGGAAGGGACCAATTCCTCGAGAATCGCTTTCTCCCCTCCCAGAACGACAATTCTTTGAATCATATTCTCAAGTTCCCTCACATTGCCTGGCCAATGATACTGAAGGAACGCCTTCATCAGGCGATCAGAGAGAGGACTGAGTTTACGGCCAAATTTTTTCGAAAACTTATTAAGAAAGTATTCCACGAAAATGGGAATCTCTTCTTTTCTTTCTCTTAAGGGGGGAAGGGTAATATTGACCACATTTAAGCGATAATAGAGGTCTTCCCTAAATTTTCCTTGTTTAATGGCTTCTTCAATATTTTTGTTCGTAGCGACCAACACCCTCACGTCCACTCGAACATCCCCCTTCCCTCCTAACCTTGAGAACTCCCTATCCTGAAGGACCTGAAGAAGTTTGCTCTGAAGGGAGAGACTCATCTCTGAGATTTCGTCAAGGAAGATCGTCCCCTCATGGGCCAGTTCAAATTTCCCCAATTTTTGCCGATACGCCCCTGTAAATGCACCCTTTTCATAGCCAAAGAGCTCACTTTCAAGAAGCTCGGAAGGCAGGGCAGCACAATTGACTTTCACAAAGGGCTTATCCCGCCGGAAAGAATTTAGATGAATGGAACGAGCCACCACTTCCTTACCTGTCCCACTTTCTCCCTGGATGAGAACGGTCACATCGGTATTGGCCACTCGATCGATCATCTCCTTGATTCGCTGCATCTTTTCATGGGCATAGATAAAGATTCCATTCTCCCGGGTCATCTCCCCTACTTCGACAAAGGTGGTAGAGGCACAAGAAGAACTCTCCTTTTCGGGTTGAGATAGAGATTTATTGGAAACTTTGATTAGACGGTTCATCTCATTGATCTCTAAAAAGAATCGGGTGGAGGTTAAAGCCGCTCCTACTTGATTGGTGATATAGGTCAGGATGGTCTGGTAGCTTTCGTCAAAGGCCCCTTTCTTCGAATGGCTCAGATTAAAAACCCCAACAATTTGATCCCCTTCTTTGATTGGATAACAGATCAATGACCTGACCCGATGGCTTAACCCTTCCGCTTTTACAAATCGGGGTTCCTGATGGACATCGTTGATCATTACCGCCTTTCCTTCCTTTAAAACCCAACCGGCTACTCCTTCACCCAACTTAAATCGTTTAGCCTTCTCTAAGGCTTCTGAATCATATATCGTTTCCTTTTCGTTTCGGCTTCTTGCCGCTCGAATGATTAAATCGCCTGAAGCAGGATCTTTTAGCATCAAAGAACAGTTTTCAGCATCCATCTCCTCAATGACAGCATCTAAAATTGCCTTACAGGTCTCTCCAAAGTCAGGGACATGTTGAAGGGCATTCTGGACTTTATGGAAAAGGATGAAAGCCCTGCTATTGCCGGGGAGTAACTGGTCAGAACTTAAAGGAAACTTAGCCTCTTTAAATGAGTTTCCTTCCATAACATCCCCTCCTTTCACCTTTAAAGCACCCTGGAGATTAGACTCTCCTCTGGGCTACTTAAATTATAATGATCTGGTTTCGTTTGGATGATGGATTAATCTCTGTCTCATCAATTCCTTTTCAATCTTTCTTTTCTGAATCCTCAGCCTTCTATATCTCAGCCCTTTTTTGAGATGAAGGAGAATCTTCTCGCTTGAGAAGGGTTTAATAAATAAGTCGTCCACCCCAGAAGTGAGAATCCTTTTATATTCTTTATCTTCTACCTCGTATTGGGTAAGCATCATGACATAAAGATCTGGAAAATTCTTTTTCAACTCCCGGATATGATCCACCATACATTGAGTCCCAGCCCAATACTCCGTAATTAAACCTGATATTTCGAACTCCCTGAAGTTCTGTTTGAGTCGATCGATGTCTTGAAGGGCAATCACAATATATCGCTCACTCTCTAATAAGGCCTTAAGAATCCACCTTGTATGAGGCTCCTGGTCAAATATGAGGATGGTTTCTTTTGGCATTCCAAGATTCTCCGATGGGATTATATTTAAAAATCGAAAAAATATTGGCTTGTCCGGAGAACAAGCCATAAATTTGGATCGATTTTACATATAGCAATTTAAATACCATTTAGGAGAAGAAAATAAATTTCTCCTAATCTCTTAATTTCAAAAAGTTTTTTTAATTCTCTCTTTTTAATTTAGAGAGTTGATTCCCTTCTGTTTTGACCTTTTGGGAAAAATGTTGAGCCAAAAGGTAAAAGAGAGATTAAATCTTCAATGATTGCGGGAAATTAAAGAAATGGCTTAAAAGGGAAACGGGAAGTTAGAATCTTAATGACTCTAAAATATCCGACTGCTCGGGGAATGTAAGAGATTGAAAAGAAAGGCTCTTTATGACCTCCTCAAACCTTTCGGATCGAAAGGGAGGATACTCTTTAATCAATCCTTCAAGCCTTTGCTGAAGGGCCTGACAACCAACCCGATTTGTTTCTGGAAGAAGAAGACCTATCTCACCATTGTTTTTACTTACAACGTCTTCTTCTCTTGTATTTTTTCTAATAAGATCTAAAAATTCTTTATGGAATCGATTAAGTTGGTCTTTTTCAATCTTATCGACCATGACTTTAATGAACAGGATTGAGAAGGGATGATGATGGCGCTTCGACCTCTTCAATTCCTTTTGTAGAGAGGTCTGGAAATAATTCTTATTAAAGATTAAGCGATGGAGTGTCTCACTAATCGGATCGACCAGATTAAATCTTTTTAGTTCGTTAAGGCGAAGAATCAACTCCCTCTGTTTTAAGCCTTTTTTAATATGAACAAGGATTTTATCAGGAGAATAGGGTTTGAGTATAAATTCGTCTAAACCGGTTTCGAAGAGTCTTTCGTATGTTTCACTATCGATGATGGCATTGGCAATCATGATGATATAAGTTTCGGGAGTGGTCTGCTTCACTCTTCTTATGAATTCTTCTGTCACTTCGTAGGGATAGAGATATTCAATGATAAGGATAGAATAATTTTTTTCACTCAGATAAGAGTTAGCCTCCTCTATATTGGATGCTGATTCGACCGAATATCCTTCTTCTCTCAGGATTATCTGATAGGCATTTATCAGATTTTTGAAAGGGTCGATAAGAAGGATTGAGGGAATGGTCATCGTCATTTAAAATATTAATACAAATTTAATGCCAAGTTGACTGTTTTTTTATTTTTATTTTTATTTGGCTCGCTTGATGTGATATTTATTCATTCGATTGACTAACATCTTTCTTGTCATTCCAAGTAGTTTTGCCGCCTTTTCCTGATTCCATTCTGCCTCTTCGAGTTTGGTCAAAATCCATTTTCTCTCTATTTCTGAAACGATCTGAGGAAGGTCGACTTTTCCTTCCATGGATGGAGGAGTTTCATCTTCCATGAAGAATTGAGGGGGAAGGTCATTGAGAGTAATGGTTGTATCCCTGCTTAAAACAATCATCTGCTGAATCACATTGGCCAATTCTCGAACGTTTCCGGGCCATGAAAATTTCATAAGGCGATCCATCACTTCAGGCGAAATCTTAATAGAGGGTTTCCCTTTCGAATACTTTTTTATAAAATGGTTTACCAAAAGGGGAATATCTGAAACCCTCTCCCTCAAAGGGGGGATCTTAATGGGAACCACGCTCAATCGATAATATAAGTCCTTCCTGAAATTCCCCCGTTCCACCTCTCCTGCCAGATCTCTGTTGGTCGTTGAAATAATACGGACATCCACCTGAATGGGTCGACTATCCCCTACCCTCTCAAACTCCTTTTCCTCGATCACCCTGAGGAGAGTCTTTTGAAGGTGAAGAGGGATCTCACTGATTTCATCAAGAATCACCGTTCCTCCATCTGCAGCTTGAAAGCGACCGATGGTATCTTTCACTGCTCCTGTAAAGGCCCCTTTACTGTGACCGAATAGTTCGCTCGTGAGAAGGGTTTCGGTGAGGGCACCGCAGTTGATCGTGATCAAAGGTTTATCTTTTCTTATACTATTATAGTGAATGGTCTTTGCGACGAGATCCTTTCCTGTTCCACTCTCTCCCTGAATCAGAATCGTCGTGTCGGTTTGAGCCACTCTTCTTATCATTTCAAAGATTTCGAGCATTTTGGGATGATTTCCAACAATATTGGGAAAGGAATACTTCTCACTTACCTCTCTTCTGAGAGAATCGAGTTCTCTTTCCATTTCATAGGCTTTAATGGCCTGACGGACAATGGTAAAGAATCGGTCCAAATCGTTAAAAACAGGCTTCTCAAAAAAGTAGAAGGCTCCTTTCTTCAATGCCTCCACAGCCATGGAAACAGAACCATAGGCGGTGATGAGAATGACAGGAATATCGTATCCATTCCGCTTGATTTCGGAAAGAAGCTCCATTCCGGTCAGATCTGGCATTCTCTCATCGGTGATCACGAGATTAACCGATTCCCGCTCTAACTTTTCCAGGGCTTCTTTCCCGCTCTCGGCGGTAATGGTATGAAACCCTTCTTCGGTTAGGATTTCAGAGAGTCCAAAGAGGGAGTGGGGTTCATCATCTACAATAAGAATGGAAGGTGATTTTCCCATCATCTCTCTCCCAAACGGCGGCCAATGGGAAGCTCGATCTTTACAGTGGTTCCTTTATTTTCCTCACTTTCAATCTCGATCTTCCCATGATGTCGCTCTTCTATGATTCTCCGACAGAGGGCTAACCCAAGGCCTGTTCCTCTTTGTTTGGTCGTAAAGAAGGGCTGAAAAAGATAGGGCATTCTATCTCGACTGATTCCCACCCCATTATCTGTGAAGGTGACCCTGACACATCTTGGGTTCTCCTGAACCTCTTGGGTACGGATGACCAGTTCTCCTCCTTCTGGCATAGCCTCGAAGGCATTCCGGATGATATTTAAAAAAACCTGTTTGATCTCCTCATAATTAGCGTAAATCTTTGGAAGATTGGAATCCTTCTCAACGGTGATTTTAATAGGTGGAGATTCCAAATCGTAGGTATGATTGACGATGTTCATCACTACAGAAAGAACTTCATTTAGATCTATTTCGGTGAAGCGGATGAAAGTTGAAGGCCGGACGAAATTGAGGCACTCCTGGACGAAATTATTGAGGTGTTGAACTTCATCGTCAATAATTGTGATCGATTGTTTTAAGATCTCATCTTTTAAATTGGAGCGCTTCCGAATGATGGTAAGAGCCCCTGAGATGGCGTGTAGAGGATTTCGGATCTCATGGGCTAAAAAAGGGAAAAATCTTTCGAGGGAGGAGTATCGCGATGACAGTCTATCTTCTATTTGAGAATCCCGTATCTCTATGGCATTTTCTACAGATCTTAAAAAGGCTTCATGATCGATAGGTTTTGAGATGAAATCAATGGCCCCTTTTCTCATTAAATCCACAGCCACCTGTTCCCCCCCAAAACCCGTCACAATCACTACCGCTATGTCTCTATCTATCTCTTTTAATCTTTTTAACACCTCTTCACCAGAAATATCGGGGAGTTTCAGGTCGAGAAGGACCAATTCGGGTTTCTCTGATATGGCCTTATCGATGGCTGTCTTCCCATCCATGGCCACAGAAATGATAAACTCTTTTTGTTTAA